>JBCNVC010000001.1:0-121362 GCA_039630395.1 Candidatus Kryptonium sp.
GCTTCGTCATAAAACCAACCGCTTAAACTTTGTAATTTATTTTCTATCTCATGCTTTTCAAATTTCATCTATTAATCCATGACTTGTTTCAAAAAAGTTGGATTGTCATCTTCTTTGATTTCGCTTTTTGCGCTTCCAACCGATTTAGTAGTACTTACATTCAATGTAATCCCTTTGCGGACATAAGCAGGTACATTTAAGTTTTCCTCCTGTGATGACATGTTTTCTCCTCTGTCATAAACAGGTACTATCTTCTTAGATGGAGAATAAGGTGGAGTTTTCTTCGTAGGATAAAGTGGAGCACCAAGCCCAGTTGCTATAACAGTAACCATGAGCTCATCATTCATTGAACTGTCAAGAACGACACCGTATATAAGATTTACCTCCTCACCAGTTTTATCTTTTATTACTTTAATTGCTTCATCAACCTCTTCAAGTGTAACTTTATTTCCAACGATGTTAATTAAAACACCTTTAGCCCCAACTATTGAAAAGCCTTCAACAAGCGGATTTGAGATCGCCTTTTGTGTTGCTTCAGTTGCCCTATGCTCACCTCTTGCAATTCCCGTCCCAAGAAGCGCATCACCCATATCTCGCATTATCGTTTTTACATCGTTAAAATCAACATTAATTATACCATGTTTAGTTATTATGTCTGTTATACCACGAACAGCATTATTAAGAACCTCGTTTCCATACTCAATCGCCGAAAGGATTTCAGAATTCCCTACGAGTGTAAGTAACTTTTGATTGCTTATGACAATAAGAGTATCAACTGCTTCTCTAAGGTTTTTCAAACCATCCTCAGCTGTTTTCATTCTTATACTACCTTCATAATTAAATGGAGTGTAAACTATTCCAATTACGAGGGCATTCATACTTTTAGCTATATTGGCAACGACTGGTGCTCCACCCGTTCCAGTACCCTTACCCATTCCAGCGGTAATAAAAACGAGATCACTTCCTTGTAAGACCTTTTCGACTTCATCTCTTACCTCTTCAACTGCTTTTTGTCCAATTTCTGGTTTTGCACCAGCACCAAGTCCTTTTGTGATATTTCTTCCAGCTTGAATTTTAATATGTGCTTTACACTCATTTAATGATTGCAAATCAGTGTTGATACCAATAAGTTCAACATTGCTAATACCTTTTTTAATCAAACTATTAATTGCATTACAGCCACAACCACCAATTCCAACTACCTTTATTTTAGCTCCAGTATTTAGTGATTGCTCTGAACTTTCAGCTAAAGTTATCACGACACCCTCCTACTAATTATTTTTTAGCCAAAGGCTGATTTAAAAAAATCTTTTAATTTTCGCATTGCCTCACCTAATAAATTTACGCTTTCATCTTTTCCTTGTCTAATTTCATCAGCTTTATGTAAAACTAACCCAGCAACAGTTGCATAAACTGGATTTTGAACCTCGCTAACAAGTCCACCAGAAAATCCACTTGGGATGCCGATGCGAGCTGGCATTTCAAAAATTTCACTTGCCAATTCAACTATTCCTCTTAAAAGAGCGGTTCCACCGGTCAACACAATTCCCGCAGGCAAATTTCGCGTGAAACCCTGTTTTTTTAAGTGCTCGTCATAAAGAACCTCAAAGATTTCTTCAACTCTCGGTTGAATCACTTGACAAAGCATAGTTCTTGTAATTTCAAAAGGTTCTCTTCCACCAATTCCTTGCACCATAATCTTTTTATCTTCCGTGATAACATCCATAAAGGCGTATCCTTCTGCAATCTTCAATTTTTCAGCAAGTTCTCTTTGAATTCCAAATGCCTTTCTAATATCTCTCGTTATTTGCTCTCCGGCTAATGGTAAACTCCCCGTATACTTAAGTAATCCATCATCAAAAATTGCAACATCTGTCGTTCCAGCACCTATATCAATTAGAGCAACACCTATTTCTTTCTCTTCCGGATCAAGAACAGCTCGAGCCGAAGCTAACGGTTGAAAAACAAAATCACTAACCCCAAGTCCAGCTCGGTTAACAGTTTTTTTGAAATTCTCAACCAACGACCTTGGTGCAACTAAAACATGAACATCTGCTTCAACTTTTATTCCAACCATTCCAACAGGATCCTTTATGCCACCAATACCATCAATTTTAAACTCCTGTAACAATGCGTGCAAAATTTCAACATCAGATAACGAAAGACTCACCTTTTTTGAATCTTCCATTAAGCGTGATACATCCTTTTCTGTAATCTCGTGATTCGGCGGTCTGGTCGTGATCATACTTTTGCTTGGGATATCTCTAATTTCTTTACCAGCAATACCAATGACAACTTTTTTTATAGTTTCCCCTGATTGATTTTCAACCATTCTTATAACATTGCGTATTGCGTCTGCAGTTTTCTCTATATTCACTATGCCTCCTTGAACAAGACCATCTGAGGGAACTTTCGCAAGCCCGAGAATATTGATGTTCCCTTTTTCCTCAACCGAGGCAACAAGTGCGCAAACTTTGCTCGTTCCTATGTCAAGTCCAACTATTATTTGTGACATGCTCTATTCCGAAATTTTTTAATTGAATTTCGCATACAATTTCCCTTCATATCTCAAATCAATGTAAACGGGATATCCACGTTTAGACACTACCTGATTCCAAAATTCCCTCAATAAAACAAGCTTTCTTCTAAAATCATCATCACCAAGAAAAACAAAAACAGCTCCTTCGGAGGTTAA
The DNA here is from genome assembly GCA_039630395.1 of Candidatus Kryptonium sp. GTDB lineage: Bacteria > Bacteroidota > Ignavibacteria > Kryptoniales > Kryptoniaceae > Kryptonium. The sequence goes on from JBCNVC010000001.1 coordinate 2,696, forward strand.
GAGAACAAACTCATCGTTCTTAACCTTTACTTCCGAGATCAAATCATAAACTTTTTCCTCCATAGCAACTTTAATAATTTCAACCTGTTTTCTAAAATGACCAACGCTGTCCAATTTAATGTTAATCGGATTATAACCAACATTATTTAAAAGTGGAACCGGAAATATCTTTCCGACATCATCAAAAGAAATAATCTTCCCTTCTGAATCAATATAATAAATTTCATCACTGTGCGTCATCATCGCTATAGGTTTTCTTTCAAAAACCTCTATAAAAAGAACATCAGGCAAATTTATATAAATTTCAGCCTGCTTTATAAAATCGTGATTTTCAACTTTGCTTCTTATCTCAGCTAGATTCAAGCTTGAAAACTTGGAGCCTATTTTGACATCTGCAAGTTTAAGTATTTCTTCTTCTTGTATTGTGTTATTTCCTTTGACAACTATCTTATTTACAACTCTGTTTTCATACCAACTCATTGCCCCAAAATTTAATACAAGTATGATTCCAACGAACAGAGCAAACATCCAACTTTTTATTTCTCTTTTAATTAGCCTCATATCACACTTTCAATCTCTTCTTCTTTAAATCCAATCAACTTAACTTCAAGTTCAAGCTTTATTCCAAACTTTTCATAAACTTTTCTTTGGGCAAGTTTTATCAATTCAAGAACATCTCTCGCGGTTGCATTTCCTTTGTTGATGATGAAATTAGCATGCTTTTCAGAAATTTGAGCGTCTCCGATTTGAACTCCCTTTAATCCAGCTTCATCAATTAATTTGCCAGCGTAATTTCCAGGCGGATTTTTAAAAATACTACCGACATTTGGAAAATTAACAGGTTGAGTTTGGTTTCTCTTTATCAATATCTCGCGTCTTATTTTCTTCATCTCCTCAACATCGCCTCGTGGGAATTTAAACCTCGCCTGAACAACGACATCCCCTAACAAGTTTGAAGTTCTATACCCGAAACCACATTCCTCTTTTTTGAGCCGAATTAAATTCAAATTTCTTATCACATCAACATCAACAAGATAATCCGAGATCTCACCTGAATATGCACCTGCGTTCATAATTATTGCGCCACCAAGTGTTCCAGGAATTCCTGCCAACATTTCAACTCCGCGAAATCCGTTTTCAATACAAAAGTCAACAAACTTAGCAAGTTTAACCCCAGCCCCAGCAACAACATATTCATTCTCAAACCTGATAAAATTTAAACCGGATTCAAGATTTATCACAGCGCCTCTAAATCCTTCATCGCTTATCAAAACATTACTACCGTTGCCAAGAATAACAAAGTCAATTTCTCTATCCTTTAAATATCGTATTAAATTCAAAAGCTCATCTACATCTTTCGGCTCAATGTATAGATCAGCTGGTCCACCGATCTTAAAAGTTGAATACTTCGCAAGTGGTTCGTTGATCAAAATCTTGCCTTTAACTATTTCCCTTATCTCTTCAAGGTTAATCATTCTTAAAGCTTTCATTGAGTTTTTTAATAAAATCTCCGCATATCTTCGTTATATCACCCGCACCCATAAATATGATCATATCGCCAGATCTTGCAAGGTTTAAAACATAATCCGGAATTTGCTTTTTGTCTTGAACATAATGTACTTCCTTATGTCCAAAACTTCTCGCAGAGTTTGCGATTAACTCACCGCTTACTCCTTCAATCGGCTCCTCACGTGCCGGATAAACATCAGTTATAATGCATACATCAGCATTGAAAAATGAACGCCCAAACTCCTGATAAAAATCTCTAGTTCTCGTGTAAAGATGTGGTTGAAACACTGCGACAACCCTTCTTTTCCATCCATCTTTCGCTGCTTGAAGGACTGCTTTTATCTCCGTTGGATGATGCGCATAATCATCTACAACCATAATTCCATTAACCTCGGCTCTTATTTCAAATCGTCTATACACACCTTTAAATTTCTCAACTGCGCTTTTTATCTTCTCAAATTCAATTCCAAGTTCCATTCCAACCGTTATGCTCGCAAGCGAGTTTTTTATATTGTGAATTCCTGGAACTTGTAAATTTATCCTTCCGTAATCTTTGCCTTTATAAATCAGAGTATAAGACGATTTCCTTTCTTTAAATTCAGGTTCAACCGCTTGTACATCCGCTTGAGCACTTAATCCATAAGTTATGATCTTTTTATTTATCCTCGGGATTATGTCTTGAATCATTGGTTCATCAAGACAAAGAACAACAAAACCATAAAACGGAACTTTGTTCGCAAAATCAACAAAAGCTGATTTTAATTCTTCAACGCTTCCATAACAATCAAGGTGTTCAGGTTCAAGCGTTGTTATGACTGCAATCGTTGGTGTAAGTTGAAGAAAAGATTTATCAAATTCGTCAGCTTCAACAACGATGAAGTTCCCATGTCCAAGCCTTGCGTTTGTCCCTCCAAGATCCCGCAAAACTCCGCCGACAATAACAGTCGGATCAAATCCACCTTCAATTAAAATAAGCCCAACCATTGATGTAGTTGTTGTCTTACCATGTGTTCCCGCTATGCCAACTCCATATTTTAATCTCATAAGTTCAGCAAGCATCTCCGCTCTTCTGATCACCGGGATTTTTCGTCTTAAAGCCTCTTGAATTTCCGGATTATCCATTCTAACCGCGGAAGAGTAAACTACAACATCAACATCTGGCTCAACATGCTCAGGTGCATGACCTTGATAAATTTTTGCTCCGAGATTTTCAAGTCTCTCTGTTATTTCTGACAATTGCTTGTCTGAACCTGTAACCTTAAAACCTTGGTCAATTAAAATTTCCGCGATTCCGCTCATCCCAATTCCACCAATTCCGACGAAATGTATTTTTCTGACTGTGCTAAACATCTCCCTTTTTTGATAATTTTAAAATTGACTTTGCAATTATCTCTCCTGCTTCGGGATTTGCAAGTGATTTCAATTTTTCTCTCATTAAGCGAAGCTTCTCATCATCATAAATCAATTTAAGAATTTTTTCTTTCAACTTTAATTTCAATTCAGAATCGAGCAGGATTTCACAGGCTTCATTTTCAGCTAAGAATTTTGCATTTTCATACTGATGATTCGCCGCTGCAAATGGATATGGGACAAGAATTGACGGCACTCCAAAATATGTAATCTCCGAAATGGTCGTCGCACCAGCTCTACATACAGAAAGATCACATGCTGAATAAGCATAATTAATCTCGTCTATAAATTTAAAAATTTTTACCTCCGGTATATATTTGCATTTACTTTTAACCCTTTCAAAGTCAAGTTCTCCCGTCTGCCATATTACTTGTATATTTCTATCAACAAGTTCATCAATTATCTCAAGTATTGCTTCGTTTATTGATCTTGCTCCTGTGCTTCCACCAAAAACAAAAAGCGTCCTTTTGTTCTCATCAAGCCCAAAAAACTTCAATGCTTCAACTTTTGAATAGATTTTCAAACTACTTCTGACAGGATTTCCCGAAAGAAAAACATTGTCTTTTCTCTTCAAGTATTTTCGTGTTATATCAAAACTAATATGAACTTCATCAACCATTCTTGAAAGTAGTCGAGTTGTGACTCCCGGGAAACTATTTTGTTCCTGAATCAGTGTTGGAATACCGAGCAAAGACGCAACGAATACAGGCGGTCCACTTACATATCCTCCAGTTCCAACCACGACATCAGGTTTAAATTTTTTTATAATCAAAAAAGATTGAACCAAACTCACGATCAATTTCAATGGGAAAAGCAAATTCTTCAAGTCAAACGAACGCCTGAAACCAGAAATCCAAATTGATTTGAATTTATATCCAGCTTTTGGTACAACCCTTGACTCAATTTTTCCTTTGGTTCCGATAAAAATAATTTCAGAGTTAGGCTCAATTTTTCTCAATGCCTCAGCAATTGCTATTCCTGGGAAAATATGTCCTCCTGTTCCGCCACCTGCAAATAGCACTCTTATCATCTCAATGTTTAATTTGCTTTGAAATGTTCAAGAGTATTCCAACACCAGCACAATTAGCAATCATAGCACTTCCACCGTAACTTACAAATGGCAGTGGAATTCCCGTCGGTGGCAAAAGTCCCAAAACAACACCAATGTGAACAAGTGCCGTCAGAAAGATTAAGAATGTAATCCCAGCTGAAAGAAATCTGCCGAAATCATCAACGGCGTATTTAGAAATCCTAACACCACGATAAAAAATCACAACAAAGATAAATATCAAAATCAAGGAACCAATAAGTCCATACTCTTCTCCAAAAATTGAAAATATATAGTCATCATAAGCAAGCGGTAAGTAAAACTCACGCTGTCGGCTATGACCTGGACCAACACCGAACAACCCACCAGTCCCAAGCCCAATTAGCGCTTGAAGTGCTTGATAATTGCCATCATTTAATCTATCGCCAAAATTGAAATAAGCAAATAACCTTTGTAACCTATATGGCTCAGCTATAAGCATAATCCCAGCTATGGGCAAACTCGCCGATAATCCCAAAGCGAGATGTTTCATTTTAACTCCAGCGATAAAAATCAAAATAATTCCCGTTGAAAAAATCAAAAATGACATAGTAAAACTCCTCTGAAACAAAACGAGAAGAGATACTAACACGATGACAGAAAACAAAGGCAAGAAACCGAATTTGAAATCAGCAACCCTTTCACGATGCTTCTCAATCAAATAAGCCAAATAAATTAAAGTACCAATTTTTGCAAACTCTGAAACCTGGAAACTGATCGGACCAATTAAAAGCCATCTTTTCGCAGTTCCTTTACCAAAAATCAAAACTAAAACAAGCAAGACCAAGGTTAAAATGAAAATATAAAGAGCATATTCCTTCAACTTTTTATAATCAATAAACACCGCAAACGAAATCATCACAGCAAGCCCAAGTAAGACACGAATAAAATGTTTTTCAAGAAAATAGCTAACCGAGTTATATTTTGAGCTCGCTATGTAAAGAGTTGAAGAAAAAACAACGACAAGCCCAACAAACATTAAAATTACCACGGACAGAAACAAAATTTTGTCAATATGTTGCTCCGCTGATCTCATCACAATTCATTTACAAGTTTTTTGAAAACTTCACCTCTATGTTCATAATCTCTAAACATGTCAAAGCTTGCACATGCAGGCGAAAGCAGAACAACATCACCGGGCTTTGCTTCCTCATAAGATTTTCTGACAGCCTCTTCCATTGAGTCAACCTTGACAACTTCAGTCAAATTTTTAAACTCATTGTAAATTTTCTCTTTTGACTCACCTATTGCAATTATAAGTTTTACTTTTTTCTTAACAAGATCATAAACCTTTGAATAATCATTTCCTTTGTCTCTCCCTCCAGCAATTAGAATTATTGGCTCATCAAAACTCTCAAGCGCATACCATAGCGAGTTAACATTTGTCGCTTTAGAATCATTAATAAATTTGACACCGTTTATCTCCCTTACAAATTCAAGCCGATGCTCAACTCCTTCAAAGCTTTGCAAACTCTCTCTTATTATTTCATCCCTAACTTCCATAGCCCGAGCTGCAAGCGCAGCAGCGAGCGAGTTGTAAACATTATGAATTCCCCTTAACTTTAACTCTTTCATTTTTAAAATTCTTTCTTTTTTGTTTTTGTAGTTCAAAACAATGTATTCATCTTCAATGAACGCCCCACACGATAAACTCTCAACAACGCTGAAAGGTAGCTTAATGACATTCAAACTCTCAGCGTAAGGTTGAACTATTTCATCATCATAATTATAAACTGCGAAGTCATCTTCCTTTAGGTTCTTGAAAATTCTAAATTTTGAAAGCACATAATCTCCAAACGAGTCATATCTATCAAGATGATCCGGAGTTATGTTCAATAAAACAGATACCTTCGGTTTGAAACTCTCAATGTGATCAAGTTGAAAACTGCTAACCTCAAGAACAACAATGCTATTTTCATCCGCATCAAGGACAAAATCGGAAAATGGAGTTCCAATGTTTCCAGCAACGATTGTTTTAAAACCTGCTGTCTTAAAAATATGACCTATTAAACTCGTTGTTGTCGTCTTTCCGTTTGTTCCTGTAACTGCAACTATCGGAGCTTTGCAAAACCACGACGCAACCTCAATCTCACTCCAAACTTTTATACCAAGCTCAATTGCCCTTTTAATAACCGGTGCGTTTGATGGAACTCCTGGACTTATCACCATAAAATCACAATCATAAACTCTTTCGGAGTGCACGCCGAACTCGTATCCTATCCCAAGCGAATCAAGATCAGCAGGTGCGATTTTGACATATTTTATTTCCTCAGGTTTTTTCATATCACTTATGAAAACATCCGCACCGAGTTTCTTCAAAAGTTTAGCAACTGCTATACCACTTCTTGCTCCTCCAATTACGCTAACTTTTTTGCCAGCGATATTTTTAGAGACTAAGTTCATATTTTTTTACCTGATTTTAAATGTGACTAAGCTTAAAATTGAAAAAATTATCGCAACAATGTAAAACCTTATTACTATTTTCGGTTCAGCCCACCCGAGAAGTTCAAAGTGATGATGAATCGGCGCCATTTTAAAAACCCTTCTTCCTTCACCATATTTTTTCTTGGTATATTTGAAATAAAGTCGCTGTATTATCACGCTCAATGTCTCAATTACGAAAATTCCTCCAAAAACAGGAAGCAAGAGCTCTTTTTTTATCATAACCGAAACAGCACCGATTATCCCTCCAAGTGCAAGCGATCCAGTGTCCCCCATGAAAACTTGTGCAGGATAAGCATTAAACCACAAAAAACCAAGCGAAGCACCAACAAGAGCAGAAAGAAACACCGCAAGTTCTCCCGAACCACGAAGATAAACTATACTCAAATATCTACTAAACTCAATATGCCCTGAAACATAAGCCATAACTGTAAGAGTTAAAGCAGCAATTCCAACCGTTCCAATCGCAAGACCATCAAGACCATCGGTTAAATTCACAGCATTTGATGTCGCAGTTATTATAAAAACGATCACTGGAATATAAACCCACCAGTAGATGTAGTCCCAGTTTAAATTTTTTATAAACGGCAAAGTCGTTATGGTTTCTATCCCATCAAATTCTGGAGAATTGTAAAGCACAACCCCAACAATCAAACCAATGCTTATTTGCCCTATTAACTTATACCTTGCAATTAAACCTTTGGGATATTTTTTAACAACTTTTAGATAGTCATCAATAAATCCAACGATTCCAAGCCACACAGTAACGAGAATTATCAACCAAACATACATATTTTTTAAATCACCCCATAATAAAACTGGGACAAGAACTCCAAGATGGATTATCAAACCACCCATCGTTGGAGTTCCTGCCTTAGCCTTGTGTCTTTCAGGTCCGTCCTCACGGATTGTTTCACCTATCTGTTTCTCCTTCAAAAAGCGTATTATCTTAGGTCCAAACCAGAAGCAAATAATTAAAGAAGTCAACACAGCAAGACCGCTTCTAAATGTAATGAACTTGAAAGCGTCAAAACCTGGCGGTGCATACATCCTATTTATCCAGTCAAAAAGATAATACAACATTACTTTGAACCCTTAACTTTATTTATAAATTTTTCCACGACTTCCTCCATCTTTACCCCTCTTGATCCTTTAACAAGAATTACATCCCCTTTTTCCACAATTTCAAAAAGATGATAAACAAGTAAATCCTTATCATCAAAATGTATAGCATGCTTTATCAAACCAGAAGCAATTTCATATGTGTAATGAGTTGCCGAACCATAAGTGAACAAATAATCAATCCCAAAATCAGCAACTTTCTTACCAATTTCTTTATGCGCCTCTTCCGTATACGAGCCAAGCTCAAGCATATCACCAAGCACAGCAACTCTTTTGCCCGAACATTTTATCTGAGTTAATGTTTTAAGTGAGGCTATCATGGAATCAGGATTTGCATTATATGTATCATTTATTATCGTTATTCCTTTTACTTTTACAATTTCCATTCTTTTTGAAAACGGTTCATATGATTGCAAAGCTTTCTTAATAAGCGAAGGCGAAACGCCAAATTTTAATCCGACGGCAAACGCCGAAATAGCATTAATAACAATATGCTCGCCCGGGACTTTCAACTTTAAATTTTGCTCTCTTCCGTTAAACTTAACTTTAAACCTGTATCTTGCAAGATCATCAACGGAAACTATTTCACCTCTAACATCAGCATCTTTTGAAAATCCAAATGTGAGCTTATTATCAAATTTTTCACCCATTTTTTTCAAATAATTATCGTCAGCATTTATGAAAACAAAACCGTTTTTCTCATAAAGAAAATCAAAAAGCGATCCTTCCTCCCTTGCAACACCTTCAACATCACCTAAAAACTCAATATGTTCCCGACCTATGTTAGTTATCAAACCGTAATTGGGCTCTGCAACTTCACATAAATACCTAATTTCGCCAAAATGATTTGTGCCGAATTCTATTACCGCAATTTGATGTCTCCTCCTAAGCCTTAACAGTGTCAAAGGAACTCCGATTTGATTGTTTAAATTTCCTTCCGATTTCAAAACTTTATATTTTTGTCCGAGAATCAACGCTATCATCTCCTTAGTAGTGGTCTTACCATTGCTTCCAGCCACAGCAATTATTGGAATGTCAAAATCATTTCTATAAACATTCGCAAGTTTCCCAAGTGCTTTTAAGGTATCTTCAACCCCAATTAAAATTTTCCCCTTGAATTTTTCTTTGTTTTTTTCAAACCAATCAAAATTAACAACACATGCAATCGCTCCCTTTTTGAACGCTGAAGAGACAAAATCATGACCATCAAATCTCTCACCCCTCAACGCAAAAAATATCTCTCCCTTTTTTATCTTCCTTGAATCTGTTGAAACTCCCAAGATTTTTTTCTTTCCCATCTTCTCAAGATTTAGCGCAGAAATAAAACCCATTTTAGTTATGTGCTCGACCTTTAAGCCCAATCCTATCCCTTCGTTTTTGTTTGAAAAAACTCAAAAACAACCTGACTATCACTGAATGGAATTTTAACATCCCTTATGACTTGATAATCTTCATGTCCTTTTCCGGCGATTAAAACAATATCGCCCTTTTCAGCCATCTCAAGTGCCCTTTCAATTGCTTCTTTACGATCAACGAAAATGTAATAAACCGAATCTTTCCTCACCCCTTCAAGGATGTCTGAAATAATTTTCTCTGGATCCTCAAACCTCGGATTGTCTGAAGTTATGACAGTTATATCGCTTTTCTCTGTTGAAATCCTACCCATTATTGGTCTTTTACCTTTATCTCTATCACCGCCACATCCGAAAACAGTTATCAATTTTCCACCCCCAGCTTGTTTTCTCAATCTTAAAATTGTATCAATACATTTTTCAAGCGCATCAGGCGTATGTGCGTAGTCAATTATCACTGTATATCCATCTGGCGAAATTATCTTTTCAAATCTTCCCTTAACATTTTCAAGACTTTCAATTCCTCTTTTAATATCCTCATATTCAATTCCAAGGGCATAGCCAACCGCAACCGCAGAGAGAATATTGTAAACATTAAATTCACCAATTAACTTTGAACTTATCTCCAATGAATCTTTCGTCGGCATTTGAACTACTATTTTCGTCCCCTCAAAATTCATATTAATATCTACAACTCTCACATCTGCTTTTTCACTTTTTCCATAAGATAGTTTCGTTGCTTTGGTGTCTGCGACAATTTTTTCTCCTCTTGGATCGTCAATGTTAAAAATCGCATAAGCAGATTGTTTTAAAGAATCAAACAAAATTTTTTTCGCCTGGAAGTATGCTTCAAATGTTTGATGAAAATCAAGATGATCTTGAGTTAAGTTTGTAAAAACCCCGACATCAAAATCAAGCCCATAAACTCGGTCAAGTGCCAAAGCATGTGACGAAACTTCCATCGAACATGCCGAAATACCTTTCTCAACCATTTTGCTTAAATACATATTAAGCTCAAGCGCTTCTGGCGTTGTTTGCCCAGCGGATATGACTTCATCTCCAAGTACATAATTTATTGTTCCAATTAGTCCGGTTTTTAAACCAGCTGATTCAAGAATTGATTTAATAAGATGGGTCGTTGTAGTTTTCCCGTTAGTCCCTGTCACACCAACAAGTTTTAACTTTTTTGAAGGAAAGCCATAAAATGCTGAAGAAATAATTGCAAGCGCCTTCCTTGAATCGGCAACCAAAATCTTTGCAACACCTCTCTCAATGAAATACTCATCTTCTAAAATATCATCTTCAAGTACGACTGCAATAGCTCCAGCTAAAACCGCCTCTGGAACAAATCTGTGTCCGTCAACATTCAAACCTTTTATCGCAACAAAAAGGTCTCCATCCTGAACCCGACGCGAGTCATAAGAAATTCCTCTTATTTCTACTGTGTCATCACCTGTAAATTTCTTGATTTTAAGATATTTTAAAATTTCAGCTAACCTCATTTTGTTATTTTGTTTATTCTAAATTGTCACGACAATAGAGAATACATTCAGTTCCAGGCTTTATTTTCGTACCAGGTTTTGGGACTTGATCCACAACAATACCGGAACCAATGATATTGACTTTCATATCTAAAGATGAAACCTTTTCAAGTGCTGATCTAACGCTTAAATTCTTTAAATTGGGCATCAATCTATTGTCCTTAATTTTTTTCATATCATCATCTTTTTTTCTCTCTTGAAAAGAGCCTTTCTGAGTTTTGTCTAAAACAAAATCTTTTTCTTCTGACTCAACACCAATCAACGAAATCTTTGACAATTGTTCAGCGATTCTTTTGAAAACAGGTGCTGCGACAACGCCACCAGCATAATTTTTCCTTGGAGATTCAAGCATAACAAAGCAAACATATTTCGGCTTATCAACAGGGAAAAACCCAACAAATGACGCCCGATAATGTGTCTTTGAATAAAGACCGGATTCATATATCTGCGCTGTTCCCGTTTTTCCAGCAACCCTTAAACCATCAACCTTTGCCTGAACGCCCGTTCCTTCATTTACAACTTTTTCAAGAATGTTCTTTAAAATCTCCGTTGTCTTTTCTGAAATGACCCTTCTGACTTTGATCACCGGAAAGTTCTTAACAACTTTACCTTCTGAATTAAGTACTTTTCTTACTAATCTTGGCTGAACTAAGATCCCACCATTTGCGATGCTTGCGTAAGCCATTGTGATTTGAATTGGCGTTGCCCTCAACTCATATCCAAAAGACATGTAAATTTTCGTAGCTGGAGACCATTGCTCGGGAGGTTTAACCTCACCTCGTTCCTCAGCCGGAAGTAAAATTCCAGTGTAAGTTCCAAAACCAAAATTCCTTATGTGTCTATAAAACTCTACTTTATCAAGTTCAAGCCCCAACTTGGCTATTCCTATATTGCTTGAATACTTTAAGATCTCCTCAAAACTCAAAACTTGATTAGGTTTAAAATCAACAACCTTAACACCTCTTATGATACTTTCCCCACCTTCGGTATCAACTTTTGAATATAACTTTGTGGGATCCCTTTCAAGTAAAAGCGAAGACGGTACGATTTTAAATGTTGAACCAGGTTCAAAAGCATCAATAATAGCCCTGTTCTTGAAACTTTCTGATTCAAAAAGCCAATAATTATTTGCATCAAAGCTTGGATAATTTGCTAATCCAAGTATATCACCCGTCCACGGATCAACAACTATCACAACACCACTTTTAGCTTCAAACTCTTTTACCGCTTTCTCCAGCTCCTCCTCAATTATTGTTTGAACGCTTACATCAATAGTTAACTCTAAACTATATCCATCAACTGGGTCAACTTTCTCAACTCCAACAGTTGCTTTTATATCTCCGAGCGCATTTCTTGTCAATTTCATATATCCATCTTTACCTCTTAAAATCTTGTCAAATTCAAGCTCAAGCCCCATCAATGCTTTGCCGTCACTATTTACCACACCAAGCACATGGCTTGCGAGCTTGTCATATGGATAATATCTTTTGAACTTTTCTATCTTAATTATCCCGCGATAGATTTCTTTCTCTCGCCGCGTTTTTAGTCCATTAATAAACTCATCAAACTTTGCGATTTCTTCATTCGTTGCGTTCCTAACTAACCAAACAAACCTTCTCTTGTTTTCTCCCAATTTTTCAATGTAATATCTTTTCTCTCCGCCGAAAATTCTCAATAGGTTCTCCGCAATTTTATCTATATCAGCACCGACTTTTTTCAAATAAAACGGATCTGCAGCTATATCGGATATTATATGATTTGTCACAAGAATCCGACCCTCCCTATCAAATATCAAGCCACGCTTAGCTGGCAAGTTTATTTTGGTAAAATACTGAACATTTGAAAGAGAGGCATAATAATTATGATCAAAAATCTGAACCTTGACAAGCCTCAAAACAACAAGCACTATAAAGCCCACTAAAAGATAAAACGAAAAATCCAACCTTCTTTTGAAGACTATCTCTAAATCCTTAAAAGCGTTATTTTTAATCCCATCATTCACTTTCTATTATAATTTCTTTTGGATTTTCCTTCGGAAAAGTAAGCTCGAGTTTCTGCTTCGCATATGGAACTACATAATTAACTGATACAAGTTTTTCATATCTTGCTTCAAGAACTAACTTTTCTACATTCAATTGCTCAATTTTTCGTTCAAGCCTGATAATTTCATCAGCTCGTCTATCAACGATGTAAGAGTTCCATATGTATGCAAATACAATTACACCGCTTATCACAAGAAACAGTAAAATTTTTGCTCCACTTATTTTGCTTTTTTCCTTGCTCATCTGAATTTAAATTAATTTTTCTGCTGCCCTTAATTTTGCACTTCTTGATCTGGGATTTAAGCTTATTTCCCTTTCGCTCGGCACGATTGGCTTCTTCGTTAAAACTTTTAAAACCTGAACTTTCCCACACTCACATTTTGAAACATCCGATGAACAAACACATTTCTTCTCGTTTTCTTTAAAAAATGTTTTCACAATTCTATCTTCAAGCGAATGATATGAGATAACAACAATCCTTCCGCCTTTTTCAAGAACATCTACAACTGATTCAAGCGCAATTTTTAAATTATCAATTTCCCTGTTCACTGCAATTCTTAAAGCCTGAAAAACTCTCGCAAGAATTTTCAATCTGTATTTTTTACTTGCAACTTTATCAATTACCTTAACTAGCTCGCTCGTAGTTTCTATCTTTTTCTTCTTCCTGTATCTTACAACTTCCCTTGCAATTGATTTTGCCTTTGGTTCTTCTCCAAATTTGAAAATTATGTCAGCTATTTCTCTCTCGGAGTAATTGTTTAAAATATATTCCGCCGTCAGATCCGAAGACCTATCCATCCTCATATCAAGCTTGTCTTCAAATCTGAAACTGAAACCTCCGCCGTGGTCAAGTTGAAAAGACGAAACACCAAGATCAAGCAAAAAGCCAGTTATTTTCTCTATTCCGAGTTCTCTTAAACTATCTTTAAGGTCTGCGTAATTTTTGTTAAGGATCAAGATCCTATCTTTAAAACTTTTCAATCTTTCACTTGCAAACTCTATAGCCTTTGGATCAATATCAAATCCAATTACCTTCGCCTTTGTCCTTTTTAAAATTTCCTCAGCATGCCCTCCACCTCCAATGGTTCCATCTACATAGATACCATCATCACGAGTTATCAAAAATTTCATAACTTCATTAAGCATAACAGGTATATGGAAAAACTTTTCCGTCATTTTAATCCCAAAACTTTTTCCGCAATGCTTTCATAACTTTCAGGTTGAGTGTTTACATATTCATTAAAAACTTCCGGATTCCATATCTCAATTCTATCAAGTGCTCCTATTATAAGCGCTTCTTTGTCAATTTTTGCGAACTCGAGAAGATTTTTAGGGATCATTATTCTTGATTGATTATCAAGCGTAACCTCAACAGCCCACATCAAAAGAATTCTTATCAGAAGACGATGTTGTGGATTAAATGTATTTAATTCTTTTAACCTTTTCTCAAGCTTTTCCCATTCATCAAGCGGAAAAAGAAAAAGACAAGTTTCAGTACCCCGCGTTATTACAAATGTTTCATTTGCCTCTGGCGAAAGATATTTCCGCATTCTCGCGGGGATACTCACACGTCCTTTCTCGTCCACTGCGTATATGTAACTTCCTTTGAATGACGACATAGAAAATTTAATTTTTTACCACAATTTACCACAATTTACCACAGCACTTTAAATATAAATTTTTATATCATTCAGTCAAGCCCCCGTGGCATTTTGTCCCGCCAAAAGCGTTATTTCATATTTACAAAAACTTCCTCAAAAGAAATTTAATATTTCACTTGATTTTTGAACAAATGTTCAGTATATTGAGACAAACAAAAACTGAAGGTCGAAAAGGTTGAAAATGAAGAAAACGCTAACCGAAAAACAAAATCTGATTCTTGAGTTCATAAAAAAATATACACTCGAAAATCAAAAACCGCCAACGATACGAGAAATCTGTAAAAAATTTAACTTCAAATCAACAAACGCCGTCTACTCCATCTTAAAATCGCTTGAGAAAAAAGGATACATACAACGAACGAACTTTAAATCAAGAAACATAAACATCAACGATCTTAAACTTAATGAATCACACAGTGAACTCAAAGAAATACCTTTAATTTCAACATTTAATGCTCAAAATCCATTAGCGATGTTCGCAAATCTAAGCGGAACTATCAAACTTGATCCTAAATTGTTTAGCTTTTCTCCACAATTTGCTCTCGAGGTCCCAGATGATGGAATGCAAAAAGATGGAATCTTCAAAGGAGATATTGCAATTGTAACACAGAATCAAAACATAAAGAACAACTCAATTGTGTTTGCTGTGGTCGGAAATGAAGGACTAATCCGTCGTTATAAAAACGAGAACGGAGTAATCCACCTGCTTCCATCGAGCAGAGGTTATGAGATACTTAAATTCAATGAAGATGACAAAAACTTATGGATTGGTGGCGAGGTTTCTTTCATTATTAGAAAATTGAAGGGATAATTCCTCAAGCAAACCGTAAAATTTTATGAGATTTTGTTTTACCGAGCTCGAATACTTAAATTTCAATACCAACTTCGTATCACTACCCTTTTTTTCAAATTTTAAACCTGCGCCTCTTGAAAAAACATCAACAATGTTTCTAAAAACTTCAGATTCCATCACTTCATCTCGCAAACTCACAACAACATATTCCCTTCCTATTTCAACTCGTTGAATGTAGTTCTTCTCGCTTAAATACTTTACTTTCGCAACAAGAATTAAATTTTCAACCTCTTCCGGTAGCTTTCCAAATCTATCTTCAAGTTCATCTCGTATTGCCTCAATCTCCTCAAGGCTTTCTGCCTCATATAGTTTCTGATAATAATTGAAACGCTCAGAGTCAGAATCAACATAATAATCTGGAATTAAAGCGCTCAAATCCGCAGAAACGATCGCTTCAAATTTTTTCTTTAACTTCTTTTCATTTTTGAAAATATCTTTAAACTCTTGGATTTTCAGCTCTTCCACTGCTTCCTCAAGAATTCTGCAATAAAGATCAAAACCGATGGAATTTATAAATCCCGTTTGTTCCTTTCCAAAAAGGTTTCCGATTCCGCGAATCTCCATATCCTTTAAAGCGAGATTTAATCCGGAACCGAGTTCTGTAAATTCCTCAATTGCAGATAATCTTCTAATTGCGTTTGTTCCAATCGTTTCAACAGGCGGTATCAGAAGATAAGCATATGCTTGTCTATTTGAACGCCCAACCCTTCCGCGAAGTTGATAAATTTCCGCAAGACCGAATGTGTGTGCATTATAAATGAAAATTGTATTCACATTTGGAATATCTATTCCTGCTTCAATTATTTTAGTTGAAATCAAAATGTCAAATTTTTGTTCAAGAAACTTTAGCATAACCCTTTCAATCGCAGATGGTTTCATTTTGCCATGAACAACATCAAACTTCAACTCTGGAACAACTTCCTTCAAAAACTTTGCGATATCCTCAATCTCGGCAATTTTATCAACCACGAAATAGACTTGACCTCCCCTGCTTACTTCATAGTAAATTGCATTCTTTACGATATCTCTAAACTTCGGGGAATCCAAAGTTATTATTTTTGTAATTATCGGAAGGCGATTTGGAGGTGGCGTATTAATTATTGACATATCCCTTGCACCCATAAGTGAAAAATACAGCGTCCGTGGAATCGGAGTCGCACTTAAAGTTAAAGTGTCGACATTAACTTTCATCTTCCTTAATTTTTCCTTCGCCTCAACTCCAAATCTGTGTTCTTCATCTATGATCAATAGACCAAGGTCTTTAAACCTGATATCATTTGAAAGCAATCTATGTGTCCCAATGATAATATCAATTTCACCTTTTGCAAGTTCTTCAACTATTTTCACTTGTCTTGCCTTTGGAATCAATCTTGAAATAACTTCTATCCTCACTGGATAGTTTTTTAATCTTTCCGTAAATGTTTTGTAATGTTGATGCGCAAGGATCGTTGTAGGGACTAACACCGCAACTTGCTTTTTGTCAAGAACAGCTTTAAAAGAAGCCCTGATGGCAACTTCAGTTTTTCCAAATCCAACATCCCCGCAAATTAATCTGTCCATTGGTTTTTCGCTTTCCATATCTTGCTTAACCTCAATCGTTGCCCTTCGTTGATCAGGAGTATCTTCGTAAATAAAAGATGCCTCCATCTCTTTCTGCAAGTAATTATCAGGTGAGAATTTAAAACCTTTTACATAACTTCTCTTTGCATAAAGCCATATTAGATCTCTTGCAACTTTTTTAATGCTATCTTTTGTCTTCTCTTTGAGCTTTTCCCATTCTGCTGAGCCAAGTTTATTTAGCTTTGGTACGACACCTTCTTCACCCCGATACTTTTTTATCCTATTGATGTAATTTAAATTAACATACAGGACCCCATCATCTGCATATTCAAGACGAACTGCTTCTTGCTCAACCCCGTTCACATTGATTTTCTGAAGCCCCGCAAACTTACCAATTCCATAATCAACATGAACAACGAAATCCCCGATCTTTAACATATCAAGCTCGTGAAGCGTTATCCCTTTAAATTTTCGGTATTTCAGGAAGTTTCTTGCTTTAATTCTGTTAAAAACCTCATGCTCTGTAAAAACAGCAATTTTGTCTTTCGTGAGAATAAACCCTAAGTTTAACGACTTTTCATCAAAATGAATTTTCAGCGTCTCATCAAATCCGATTGTCTCCTCAACGAGATCCTTCATTCTTTCCATTTGATCTTTTCCATCACAAAGTAGGTAGACTTCAAAACCATTTTTAAGTAACCTTGAAACCTCATCCGAAAATAAGGTCATACTGCTATTGAAAAATGGTTGCGCCTTTGAAGAAAAATCAATAACATTTTCGCCTAAATCGCCAGCTTCAAGTCGTAAGATGTTGATAAGTTTTCTACATTCAATTTCATCAAATATATTCTCATCAATTGCTTGAACTACAAGATTTTTATCTTCAACGATACAAATAGAATCCTTTAATAATTTTGAAACCTCAACCATCTCAACATTTGCGTCTCTAATTTTCGGAACGATAATCGTCCGATTTAAATTACGCAGAGACCTTTGCGTGAAAATATCGAACTCCCTTATTGATGTAACTTCATCATCCAAAAGTTCAACTCTTACAGGATATTCACCTATGAATCCGAAGACATCAATTATGCTTCCTCTCGTGCTGTAATCTCCTCTCGACTCAACATATTTCTTTTTTTCAAAACCACTTTTAGCAAGAAAAGAGACAAAATGTTCATAATTTATTTTCTCCCCCACCGAAATTGGAAAAGAAAAAGTGTTAAAATCTTTACTTACTGGCACCTTCTCTTCAATTTGCTTTACAGAAAGGATGATAATCTTCTCAGCGCGCGCATATTCATAAGCAAACTTTACTTTCAAAACATCAATGTCATCAGCAAGCATATCTTCATCAGGGATGAATTCAAAGACCTTGTCATCGCCGATAATAAAATTCAAATCATCTGAGATCTTTCGCCCGAATTCCTCGTCTTGAACAAGAACGATAACCCTTCCTTTTAAATTCCGATATAGATGCGCCACAACGAAGCTGAAAACAGACCCAGCAACATTTTTCAAATTTACTTGATTACCCTCGTCACCGCTCAAAAATTTATCTAATTTTTCAAACTTATCTATTTTGAAAATTCTCTCTATTAACCCCATCACCGCTAAATTTTTACCAAAGTTTTTCCTTCAATCGCGGCTCTTACAAATCCATCCGCTTTTCTTAATCTTTCCCGAGCTTCTTGCGCTGAACAACCTGTCTTTATCATAACTATAGCGGTTTTCGCATGCCCGCCGGCTTCTTTTAGGTATCTTTCTGCTGTTTCATAATCAACACCCGTAACAATCATAACAACTCTTTTAGCTCTTTCTTTCAACTTCTCACTTGTCATTTGAAGATCAACCATCAAATTTTCATAAACCTTTCCAAGACGAATCATAGCAGTTGTAGAGATCATATTTAAAATCAATTTTTGTGCAGTCCCCGATTTCATTCGCGTCGAACCCATGATTACTTCTGGACCAACTTCAGGACATATGGCTACATCAACAAATGGATAGTTGAATTGATTTCGTGGGTTCGTTGTTATGAAAATCGTCTTTGCACCGAGTTCTTTCGCTCTTCTAACTGCCCCAACGACATATGGTGTCCTACGGCTTGCTGCTATTCCACAAACGACATCCCTTTCGTTCACATTTTTTGCTTCTATGTCCCTTGCCCCATCCTCTTCTCTATCCTCTGCTCCCTCTTGAGCTCTAAAAACAGCATCAGGACCTCCAGCGATTATCCCTTGCACCATTTCAGGATCCGTACCAAATGTCGGGGGACACTCAGCTGCGTCCAAAATTCCAAGCCGTCCACTTGTTCCAGCACCAACATAAATTAATCTTCCACCTTGCTTAAACGCTTGAACGACAAGTTCAACTGCTTGTGCAATATAAGGTATCTCTTTTTCAACAGCGTATGGAACCTTTTTATCTTCGTCGTTGATAATTTTTAGAATTTCAACGGTTGACTTTGAATCAATTTCCATGCTCGCAGGATTTCGTTGCTCGGTTGTTAAATTTAAAAGTTCATCGAATAATTCTTTGCCTGATTTCGCCATTTTATACCTTTTTTGTTCTTAATCTTAACAAGACAACTTTTTTATCTTCAAAACCTGCTTTTTCAGCTCCGTTAAAATCTAAATCAAGGATTTCAACATCAACAACATATGACGTTTTCATTGCATCGTTAATCTCTTTTTCAACATCTCCTCCTTTAAAAGCAATCAAATAGCCTGAGTGAAGATAACGCTTTGATTCTATTTTTTCCAAGATTTTTTTGGGGAAATTTTCAAAATTTAAAAATTCTACAGACCACTTTACGAGTTTCTTCAATTCCGCAACAGCTCTACAAAGGACATAGTCAAATTTGCCTTTGAACTCGTTTAGCTTAGAAATTTCTTCAGCTCTTCCCCAAATTGTCCTTACATTTTTAAGTCCGAGTTTCCTCACGATATCATCTACTGCCTCGATCTTTTTTCTTGTCCCATCTAATAGGATGAAGTTTGAGTTTTGTTTTAAAATTGCCCATGGTATACCTGGCAATCCACCGCCTGTTCCTAAGTCAAGTATTACAGAATTTTCCCTGATTTCAACTTTAAACAGAGGTGAAATGCAATGGAGTATGTGCCTCCCCCAAATGTCGCTTTCTTTCCTTGAGATTAAATTTACTTTCTCGTTCCAATATCTTAACAATGAGACATATTCCCTTAAGAGTTCAGATTCAACTGCGCTAATTTCCAGCCCGTTCAACTTACATATACCTATGAATTCATCAAATTCCATCGGCAACAGCAGTTTTTAACTTAAAAACTCAAATCAAAAATGTTTCACGTGAAACACTTTTTAACCTTTCAAATAAACCATCAAAACTGAGATATCGGCGGGCGAAACACCCGAAATTCTTGAAGCTTGACCTATTGACCTTGGTCTTACTTTCATTAATTTTTCCCTTCCTTCTGCTGAAAGGGATTTCACCTTAGTATAATCAAAATCCTCTGGAATCTCCATCGACTCATACTTTTCAAATTTTTCTATCTCCTCAAGTTGCCTTTGAATATATCCTTCATATTTTATTTCAATCTCAACCTGTCGCAAAACGTCTTTCCTTCTTAGAACTTTTTGCAAGATGTTATCGGATTTAAACGCTTCAAGCTCAAAAAGTTCAGATATATTCACCTCTGGTCTTTTTATTATCTGTTCAAGTTTCTCATTTTGCTCAAGCTGTTTTGAACCTATCCTCTCGAGATAGGAATTGACTTCAGATGGTTTGACGCTTCTGTTTTTTACAAAATAAAGCGCTTCTTTGATCATTTCTTCCTTTTCAAGCAAACTTTGATAAACATCGGATGGAATAAGACCAAATTTATAACCATATTTCATCAACCGTCTATCAGCATTATCTTGTCTCAACATCAGTCT
Source organism: Candidatus Kryptonium sp. (assembly GCA_039630395.1). Lineage (GTDB taxonomy): Bacteria > Bacteroidota > Ignavibacteria > Kryptoniales > Kryptoniaceae > Kryptonium. The sequence goes on from JBCNVC010000001.1 coordinate 23,190, forward strand.
ATACTCAGCTCTTGATGTAAACATTCTATAAGGTTCATCTGTGCCTTTATTTATCAAATCATCAATTAAAACCCCAATATATGCTTCGCTACGCTTTAGGATAAATTCATCTTCACCTTTGATCTTGAGAGCTGCGTTTATTCCTGCAATTATTCCTTGTGCAGCTGCTTCCTCGTAACCAGAGGTTCCGTTTATTTGCCCAGCAAAGTAAAGTCCTTCGACAAGTTTCGTCTCAAGCGTTAGTTTTAATTGATGAGGTGGGAAGAAGTCATATTCAACAGCATATCCAGGACGAAGCATTTTTACATTTTCAAGTCCAGGTATTGATTTTAAACCTTCAAGTTGAATTTCAACAGGCAAACTTGTTGAGAAACCATTGACATACATAACATGCGTATCTCTTCCTTCGGGCTCAAGGAAAATTTGATGTCTTTCTTTATCCCTAAAACGATAAACCTTGTCTTCAATTGATGGACAGTACCTTGGACCTCTACCTTTTATAAGCCCTGTGAAAAGCGGAGAGCGAGTGAAACCTTTTTCAAGAATTTTATGAGTTTCTTCGTTTGTATAAGTTAAATAACAAGGAATCTGGTCTTTTATAATTTCCTTTGTTTGAAAGGAAAATGGTTCAGCGTCAGGATCACCAGGTTCAATTTGAACCTTTGAATAATCAACAGTTCTCGCATCTATTCTTGGCGGAGTTCCTGTTTTCAATCTTCCACTTACGAATCCAAGTTTCTCAAGAGATTCGGTAAGCCCAGTTGCAGCAGGTTCTCCAAACCTCCCGCCAACTCTACTAATAAGCCCAGTATACATTTTTCCATTTAAAAAGGTCCCTGCTGCAATTATTAGAGCTTTACAGGCGATTTTAATATCAAGTCCTGTTCTAACTCCGACAACTTTGCCATTCTCAACAAAGATATCTGTTACGACATCTTGCATTATATCAAGTCCCTCTTGCGCCTCTATTCTTTTTCTTGCTTCTATTGAATACATTTCGCGGTCGTTTTGAGTCCTCAATGACCATACCGCGGGACCTTTGGACTTATTTAAAATTCTGTATTGAATTGCTGTTGCATCCGCGATCTTAGCTATTTCTCCACCGAGAGCGTCAATTTCCCTTACCAAATGTCCTTTAGCAGTCCCACCAACCGCCGGATTGCAGGACATTCGCCCTATTGCAGTTATATCCATAGTCATCAAGAGCGTCTTCATTCCCATTCTCGCTGAAGCAAGCGCTGCTTCTATTCCAGCATGGCCTCCACCAACGACCACGACATCATAGATTTCATCTATTGTTGGATTTATTATCATCGCTTCATTTGAAAAATTTGTTTTCAAAACGTTTCACGTGAAACACTTTTTCACTTACCGATACAAAACTTTGAGAAAATGTTGTTTAAAATGTCATCCGTCGTGACCTCTCCAATTATCTCGCCGAGATGATTTAAAGCAGCTCTTAAATCAACCGCGACAAGATCTCCGCTCATCCCATCTTCAAGTGATTTAAGAGCGTAAAGCAAACTTTGTTTTGCCTTTACAAGCGCATCACGATGTCTTACATTAGTAACGACAACGCTTGCATCCGTTCTGTTTGTTCCGAGGAAAGATTGTTCAACCATTATCTTTTTGAGTTTATCAAGTCCATGTCCCGTTAAAGCAGATATGTGAACCACTGGAAAATCTTCAAACATTCTTTCTGTCTGAAGTCCTTTGCCGTTTAAAAGATCAACCTTGTTAAATACAATTATACATTTCCTTGCTTCATTCGTTGCAAGATTCAAAACTCTGTGATAAAGACGCATATCGCTTTCATTTATATCATCCGTTGAATCTATAACAAGCAAGATCATATCTGATTTTCTCAATTGTTCTTCTGCTCTTCTAACTCCTTCTTGTTCAATTACATCGTATGTTTCCCTTAAACCTGCCGTATCTATCACCCTGAAAAGAACACCTTCTATGTTTAAACTTTCCTCAATTATATCTCTCGTTGTCCCTGGGATGTCGCTTACAATTGCTCTGTTTTCGTTTAATAGCGCATTTAATAAACTTGATTTTCCAGCATTTGGTTTCCCTGCGATGACGACCTTTATTCCTTCACGATAAATTTTACCATATTTGAAGGTTTCTATCAACTCCTCAATTTCAGATATGGCGTTTCTTATTTTGTTGGCAAGCTCTGGTTTATCAACGAATTCAAGATCCTCATCAGCAAAGTCAAGCTCAAGCTCAACAAGCGAGCACAAGTTTATCAATTCCTCACGCATCTTTTTAATCTTTCGCGAAAGCGAGCCCTCAAGTTGAGAAAGAGAACTTTCATAAGCAAGATCGGTCGCAGATCGAATTAAATCAGCTATCGCTTCCGCCTGAGATAGATCAATTTTACCATTTAAAAAGGCTCTTTTCGTAAACTCACCAGGTTGTGCAAGGCGTGCTCCAGCTTCAAGAATCGTTTCAAGAACTTTTCTCGTAACAAATATCCCACCATGACAGCTTATCTCAACCACATCTTCACCAGTATATGAGTGAGGCGCCCTAAAAACAGTTGCAACTACATAGTCAACTATCTTTCCGCTTGTGTCGACCAGACTTCCATAATGTGCAGTGTGAGATTTAACTTCACCAAGTTTCCTTTTGCCTCTGAAAACCTTATCCGCGATCTTTATTGCATCCTTTCCACTTATCCTTATAACCGAAATTCCTGCTTCCCCAATCGCTGTTGAAATCGCAGCGATTGTATCTTCAAGATATTTCATTTCTCCTGGAGATAAAAAGTTTGATTGGTTTATTTTCAATTTAAAAAATTAGTCCTTTAAAATCAAAAAGAACGAGATTCGTCAGCATCGGAGAATTTAATTATCTTCGCCTTGTCAAACTCATTAGTCAAATTTAAAATAATTAGTCAAAATTTGACTTTTTGGTCGAAATGTATTATATTTGGTCAGTTAAAACTTAAAAGATCGCAAAATGTCAAAGTCAAAAAGGCGTGAAATAATAAGAGAACGACACAAACAGGAAATAGTTGAGTCAGCGCTTTACTTGTTCGGTAAAAAAGGATATAAGGACACAACGATCGAAGAAATAGCTGAACATGCGCAGTTCAGCAAAGGCGCCATTTATTTCTACTTTTCAAGCAAAAAGCAACTTTTTGACGAGATTTTGAAAAATCTATTTGACAAAGTCCAATCGTTCGCTGATGAAGCCCGAACATATAAAGGCGACGCCAAAGAGAAATTAAGAACATATGCTTTAAAGCTTGTTAATTTCTTTTTGGTTGAAAACCGATACTCTTTCCATGTGATGATGCAGGCAATCATGCAAATGGAAGGTGAAGAAAAAGAAACAACTAAAAACTATGTCTTGGGACGACTTAATCAAATTTCAAAAACACTTATTGATATCATCAAAACAGACATAAAAGCTGGAAGATTGAAAAATATAAACCCGAACATTGTCGTGCTCGCTTTTAATGGAATGCTAAGGGATGTAATTTATGGCTGTTTAACCGAAAATGGAATTGTCATGAAACCCGAGGAAATGGTTGATATGATCCTTACAATAATTTTTGATGGAATTTCAAAAAAATAAATGAGACATAAATATGAAACGCTTGATCTTTTTGTTCATTTTCCCAACATTCTTGTTGGCGCAATCAAAAGTATTAACTCTTGATGATGCGATAAAAATTGCACTTGAAAATAATAACCAAGTTAAAATTGCTCGACTCGAACTTGTCAAGTCAGATGAAAAACTTGTAGAAGCAAGATCTGCTTTAATTCCCCAAATTAATGCTTCCGGAAGTTATTCAAGATATTTGAAAAAACCTGTTTTGTTCCTTCCGCCCGACTCTCCATTCGGAAGATTAACTGGTGGAGTAATTGAGATAGGTTTCGATAATTCTTACATAGGTTCACTCAATCTTCAAATGCCCGTTTTTTCATGGGCTGTTTACGCAAGTATAAAAACAGCAAGCAAAGGGCGAGCGATCGCCGAGCAAACCTATAAAAGTGCAACATTGAAAACAATAAGCGATGTCAAAAAAGCTTTCTACACTGTTTTACTTGCAAAGGAAGCCCTTAAAATAACTCAAATGAGGATTGTACTTGCCGAAGATAACTTGAAAAATGTTGAAAAGATGTATCGTCAAGGCGTTGCTTCTGAATATGATTACATTAATGCACAAGTTCAATATCAAAACTTGCAACCACTGCTCATTCAATCGGAAAATAACCTTGAACTTGCGAAAAATGCTCTTAAACTCGTGCTTGGAATTGATGTTAAAGAAGACATAGATGTAATAGGTGAGATGAAAGCTGACAATCTTGAAGATATTGATTACGCTCAATCGCTCAAAGACTTGCTTGAAAATAATCCTGAACTAAAACAAGTAGAATACCAAGTTGATCTTTCAAAGGATATTGTCTCACTTGAACTATCTGGACATCTTCCCTCAATTTTTTTCATAGGGAATTTTCAATATCAGGCACAGGCAAATGATTTTAACTTCAATCGGTATAGGTGGATAAGGACGACATTTATTGGATTACAAATTCAAATTCCTATTTTCAAAGGTTTTGGAACTCAGGCGAGAATTGGGCAGGCAAGAACATCGTTGCAACAATCAATGGAGAGATTAATTTTTACTAAACAAGCACTTGAAAACGAGCTGAAGAATACCGTATACAAAATCGAACAATCCAAAAAGAGAATTGAAGTACAAAGGAAAGCGGTTGAGCTTGCTGAGCTTGGTTATAGAATAGCGAGAAAAAGATTTGAAAGTGGTGCTGGAACACAACTTGAAGTAAGCAATGCTGAGGTAAATCTTGCGCAAGCACGCTTGAATTATCAACAGGCAATCTATGATTATCTAACAGCTTTGAGTGATTTTGAGAGATTAACAGGTAAAACAAAACATTTGGAGGAGAAATGAAGGAAATTCTTTTAAGCACTTTTTTAGTAGTAATGTTAATAATTGTACATGGCTGTGGTTCAAAAAATGAAAACCAAAAAACAAATGATCCAATTAACGAAGCAGTTCCTGTTAAAGTTGCAAAGGCGATAAAGCGAGATTACGATATCGTGCTTGAATACGCCGGGACAGTCGAACCCTATCAAAAAGCCAGAGTTGGAGCGCAAATGTCCGGAACGATAGAAAAAATTTATGTAAAGGAAGGTGATTTCGTAACAGAGGGACAAATTCTGGTTCAAATGAACACCCAACAGCTAACACAAGCAAAAATACAGTTTGAACTTGCTGAATCTGATTATAAAAGAATGAAATCGCTTTTTGAAACTGGCTCGATCCCAGAACAACAACTTGAAAGAGCCAAGGCAAATTATGAGGCTGCGAAAGCTTCATATGAACTTATGCTTTCAAATACACAAATTCGCGCACCCTTTGATGGAATAGTGACCGAAAAACTAATGAACGAAGGTGAAGTTTTCACGCTTGTTCCAACTGGAGGTGGAAGTCCCGGTATAATTACACTTATGCGAATGGATCTTGTAAAAATTAAATTAAACATCGCTGAAAAAGATTTTCCATTCATAAAACTAAATCAACCGGCTGAAGTTGTAATTGATGCATATCCAGACAGAATTTTTATTGGGAAAGTTGTTCAAAAGAATCCTGCTGTTAGTGCGATCACGAGGACATTTACTGCTGAAATTGAAGTCCCAAACTCTCAACTTCTACTGAGACCCGGTATGTTCGCAAGAGTTAGAATAAAGGTCGGCCGCGGTCAAGGGATCATCATTCCAGAATCAGCAGTTGTTCCCCTTCCCGGTTCAAATGTAAATTATGTCTTCGTCGTTAATAAAGATGTTGCCACTCGAAGAAATATAACGATTGGGAAAAAGTTTAACGGTGAAGTTGAAGTGTTAAGTGGTGTTTACGAAAACGAATTAGTTGTGATATCCGGACAGACAAAACTTTCAGACGGAACAAAGCTAAAAATATTTGAATAAAAATTCAGGAGGTTCAAAAGATGAGCTTACCCAAATTATCTGTAAATAGACCCGTTAGCACTATAATGTTTTACATAGCCCTTGCAGTTTTAGGGGCTTTCGCCCTTTCGCGTCTTGCTATAGATCTGCTTCCAAAGCTTGAACCACCGGCAGTAAGCGTTGTTACGATTTATCCTGGCGCTTCAGCGGAAGATGTAGAGCAAAAGGTAACGAAACTTATTGAAGATGAAGTTAGCACGATAAACAATGTCACAAAAGTTACATCAAGCTCTAAAGATAACATTTCAATTATAACTATAAACTTCAGATGGGGAACCAATATCGCAGAAGCAACTAATGATGTAAGGGATGCGATAGACAGAGTAAAGAGAAGGTTGCCTGACGACACCCAAGAACCATCAATTTTTAAATTCAGCACATCAACTTTTCCGATTATGTTAATCGGCATAAACTCAAACGAAAGCTATCCGGGGATAAACAAGATCATAGAGGACAAAATAGCTCAACCATTAAGGCAAGTCCCCGGAGTTGGATCAGTATTTTCAGTCGGTGGACCGCAGCGTGAAATTTTAGTTAAAATAGATCCGAAGAAGCTTGAAGCTTATAACTTAACAATCCCACAGATAGCACAAATACTTAATGCGGAAAACTTCTCTTTGCCAGCAGGTGTAATTAAAGTTGGAATGAAAGAATATAGTGTTCGAGTTCCTGGGGAATTTAAATCAATAGATGAAATCAAATCAACTGTGATTGGCAATTATCAAGGCGCGCTTGTTTATTTAAGAGATGTTGCTGATGTCATTGATACGATAAAAGAGCAAAGCGTATATGTCAAAATAAATAATGAACCAGGAGTTTTACTTTTCATTCAAAAGCAAGCAACTGCGAACACAATTGAGGTGGTAGATGCCGTCAAAAAAGCGCTTTCTGAAATTCAAAAGACTCTGCCGAGAGATGTAAAACTTAACATTGCATTTGACTCTTCCGAGTTCATCAAAAATTCAATCAATAACCTGCTCAATGCAGTTTTCTATGGCGCGATATTTGTTATACTTGTCGTTCTTCTGTTTCTCAGAAAGATAAGAGCAAGTTTGATAGTAATTTTAACGATTCCCTTCTCGCTTGTAGTTGCTTTCATCACTTTATACCTAATCGGGGGAACAATAAATTTAATCTCACTTGCATTGCTTGCAATCGCTATAGGAATAGTTGTTGATAACGCCATAGTCGTTCTTGAAAACATAACAAGACATATTGAACGCGGAGAAAATCCAAAAACAGCTTCCGTCATCGCTGCAAATGAAATTGGACTTGCAATTTCTGCTTCATCACTTACGAATGTCGCTGTGTTCCTTCCACTTGCGTTTTTAACTGGAGTTGCTGGATTTTTATTTAAAGAACTTGGAATTCTTGTGACCGTGATGGTTTTAACATCATTGATTGCTTCATTAACTTTAACACCGACGCTTTCCTCAAAATGGCTAAGGAAGCAAGAGAAAATAAAGAGCAAATTCCTTTCCAATCTTTTTGATAGAAGCGAAAGATGGTTTCAAGCAATAGAAAACTTTTATGAAAAGACCATAATTTGGGTTTTAAAACATAAAGTTTTAGTTGTAGTCATTGCCTTGTTAGTGTTTCTTGGTTCATTTGTATTATTTAGATTCGTTGGTTTTGACTTTTTCCCAGCAAGCGATACTGGGCAAATCCAAATAATTGCTCAATTACCTATCGGAACACGAATTGATGAAACGATAAAAGTCGGAGAGCAATTGCAAAAGATTGTGATTGAAGAGATACCTGAAAAGTGGCGAAGATATATTTTCATGAGGGCTGGTACAACAGAACAAGGCTTCGCAACGATAACTGGGCAAGTTGAAGGAAACAATGTCGTGACGGTTGGCGCGAGATTAGTCCCGTTAAAAGAAAGAGGTGTTTCTATTGAAGAAATTGCCGAAAAACTTAGAAAAAAAGTTGAATTAATTCCAGGAATAGAGAAAATTGAAATATCCCGAGGATCTGATTTTCAAGCGGTGCTTTTTGGTGGTGGGAAACCTCTTACGATTGAAGTTGTAGGTTTTGATCTAAACCTGACAGCACAGGTCGCGGAAGAAATCAAAAAAGAGCTCGAGGACATTCCAGGTGCAAAAGATGTCCAAGTTGGAAGAAGCGGACTTTCGCCAGAGATAAGGATTGAAATTGATAAACAAAAAGCTTCCGCCCTTGGACTTAACACTACAATCATTGCAAGCACAATTAGATCAAGCATTTACGGACTTAAAGCAACGACTTACAAAGAGCTCGGAGATGAATACGATATAACGATTCAGCCAGGTGCTGACTTAAGAAATAGTATTTCATATATTAGTGAAATTCCTGTTCGCACTGTTTCTGGAAATGTGGTTAAGGTAAAGGATGTTGCAAGAATTTACGAGGCTTACTCTCCAATTGAAATTCAACATAGAGATAGACAGCGAATTATAACAGTTGGAGCAAATGTTGAGGGAAGAGCATTGGGTGATGTCACAAGAGATCTTCAAGAGCGAATTTCAAAAATTGATATACCACCAGGGGTCGAGATAAGATTTGCAGGTCAAGTTGAGGAACAAGCAAAATCTTTCCGGGATCTCTTCCAAGTTTTGATTCTCGGTGTGATATTAACATACATTATAATGGCATCTCAATTTGAATCACTCCTTCATCCTTTTGTAATAATGTTTGCTGTTCCATTTGCGTTCACTGGTGTCGTTTTAGGTTTGCTTGTTTTTGGCGTTTCGTTTGGTCTTACGGCTTTTATGGGTTTGATAATCCTTGTCGGAATAGTTGTCAACAATGCTATCGTTTTAGTTGATTACACGAACCTCTTGAGAGCGCGTGGTTATGAACTTTATGACGCTATAGTAACAGCTGGGAAAACACGCTTGCGCCCTGTTTTAATGACAACGCTTACAACAATTCTCGGAACCTTACCGCTTGCAGTTTTCAGAGGTGAAGGATCTGAATTATGGCGTGCTCTTGGAATAACAGTTCTTGGCGGTCTTACGTTTTCAACACTAATCACGCTCGTGCTTGTTCCAACTATATATTCAATCTTCGAACAAAAAAGGATAAATGTCAAATGAAACTTGTAATGCTCGTTTTTAATCAAGCAATTGAAAAAGAAGTTGTGGAAATCCTTGATAAACTAAACATTCGCGGTTTTACACAGATAAATGATGTTTATGGAAGAGGTTCAGATAAAGGGGCACCTCACTTTGGAACACATGTATGGCCAGAAATTAATACAATTATATTAACTGTCATCCCAGATGAAAAATTGGAAGATCTTTTAAACGAGGTGAAATTTCTTAACAATAGATTTGAAGATGAAGGATTGCATGCTTTTGTTTTGAATGTTGAACAGATGATATAAAAAAAGGCGGGCTTTAATGCCCGCCTCGTTAAAATTATCCAGTGATAAACTCACCGCCGTCAACACCTATGATATTTCCCGTAATCCAATGCATATCTTCATGACTTAGATGGACGATCGCTTTTGCGACATCCTCCGGTGTTGTCAATCTACCTGATGGATTTCTTTTAAGAGTGTATTCTATCATTTGCTCGTTTCCTGGAATTTTCCTCAAGGCAGGTGTATCTGTAACCCCAGCTCTTATTCCATTAACCGTTATTCCATATTTTGCAAGCTCATAAGCAAGTTGCCTTATGTGGGATTCAAGCGCTGCTTTTGCTGCGGATACCGGTCCATAATATGCCCAAACCCTTGTTGAACCCTCACTTGTCATAGCAAAAATTCTCGTGCCTTTCCCAATCAACTTGCGATGAAATAAATCTTGCACCCAATAAACCAAGCTGTTCGCCATGACATCAAGCGTCATTTCCATTTGTTTGGGCGTAACTTGTTCATCTGGATTTTCTGAAATATATGGTCTCAATGTCCCAAAAGCAAGCGAATGAAGAACGACTTTTATGATCGACGGCTCTACTGTAAATTTTTTCTCAATTGTCTCAATGACTTCTCTTCTCTTTTCATGGTCAGCAGCATTCACATTAAAGAATTCAACCTCAACCCCATTTTCCTTTATTTGATTTATTACTCTTTCAACATTTGGCATAGTATTAGCCCTATCAAGATGAACACCAAAGATATTATAACCATTTTTTGAAAGTTCAATTGCAGTGGCAGCTCCAAAACCACTTGATGATCCAAGAATTAGAGCCCACTTTTTCATTTTCTTCCCCAGTTTAATTTAAAATATAATTTAAAAAAATCCTTTTTCTTTTAATCGCTCTTTTACAATCTTTATCGCCTCCTCTTCTGGTATATGTAATCTCGCTCTTGCCATCTTTATCGCCATTTCAAGCGACTCAACTTTCCCTGTCAAATAAAGCCAAACATGATATCCGAGGCGATTTATATCGTTTGGCTCTTCAGCAGGTATGTTTTCAACGCTTGAGTATGCGATTTTCTCCGGGCTATCTGTAGGAAATTCCTTAATTGAAGCTGGAGCTTTCGTAGTCATAAAACTTCCTTTTTTGCAAATTTTACGATTTTATTATGAAAATTTCAAATTTAATGAAAAGTATAAAGTAGAGACACAGCGCTATTAGAATTACCATTTGCAAATCACTTCAAATGTGCTTAACATCACTTGATTTTGTGCAAAAATGTTATTAACTTTGATTTGAGAAAAACAAATAAAAATTATTTATGAAAATCGCACTTTTTCTCCTATTAATTTTTGCATTCGTGTTCACGTTGGCTAACTCGGTGGTTGAATATTTTACTGCACAGAGTCAGAACGATAACATTATTGTTAGATGGAAAACTTCAGATGAAACTGGAGTTCAAAAGTTCATACTTGAAAGAAGCGTAAATCAGGTAAATGAATTTACAAAACTTGCTGAGATAAATCCTAAAGGAAATAACTCGGTTTATGAATATGTAGATGCGTCAGCATTTAAGCAAACAGGCAACATCTATGCCTACAGATTGCAAGTTGTAAAAAATAATGGATCATTCTATGTTGGACCTATAACCGTCCTCCACAGAGTATCAAGTGTCAAAAGAACTTGGGGAAGCATAAAGGCAATGTTCAGATGACTTGAATCCTTGAATTGAATTTAACATATTCATTTTTTAATTTTAATCCCGACCTCGTGTCGGGATTTTTTATTAATAAACTACGTCTGAAACATGCTAAAAATAAATAAACTTGTCGTTCTTGCTTCAGCATCGCCTAGAAGACAAATCCTCTTGAAACAAATCGGTTTAAACTTCATCGTGCATCCAAGCGGAGTTGATGAAAATTCAATTCATTCACTACCACCTGAAACATATGTTCTTACTCTCTCAAGGAAAAAAGCAATTGAGGTAGCAAAAAATTACAGCGATGCCTTAATCATCTCGGCCGATACGATCGTGGTTCTTGAAGGTGAGATTATCAATAAACCCAAAGATTCGGAAGATGCTAAAAATATGTTAAGAAAATTGTCCGGTAAAACTCATAAAGTTTATACTGGTTTTACAATCCTTGACACAAAAACAAATAAAATTTACTCAGATTTTGAAGTCACGGATGTTAAATTTAGGGAAATAGAGGAAGAAGAAATTGAAGAATATGTCGCAACTGGTTCACCTCTTGATAAAGCAGGTGCCTATGGAATTCAAGATGATTATGGCGCTGTGTTTGTTGAAAAAATAAATGGATGTTTCTATAATGTAGTTGGATTCCCTCTTACAAAATTTTACCTTGCAATGAAAAAGTTTTTATCCAATGGTTGAAAATCTCCACAAGAAAGTTCTCACGGCAATTTTAATCAGTATTTTAGTCCTTGCTTTCCTAACGATTTACGCTGACCTAAACAAACTTATCAAGAGCTTCAAAAATTTTAAATGGTTCTTTATAATTCCAGTTTTAATTTTTTCGCTATTAAATTATCTCGTGCGCTTTTTTCGTTGGGAATTTTATCTAAAAAAACTCGGTGTAAAAATTTCAACCTCCAAGAATTTTCTCATCTTCTTAAGCGGTCTCACGATGTCAATTACCCCCGGGAAATTGGGAGAAGCCTTAAAATCATACCTTTTAAAAATCACAGATAATGTCCCAATTTCACGCTCTGCCCCAATTGTCGTGTTTGAAAGACTGATTGATTTCATAGCTTTTGTAATTCTTGCACTTTATGGTTCTCTTTATTTCAATTATGGAAAAGAAATTATTGCTGGCGTCGGATTTGTGGTAATCACCAGCATTTTCATATTTAGTAAAAAAGAAATTGTCCATCTCTTGCTTGAAAAGACAAGAAAAGTTTTTGGTGATAAATTTACGACCAAAATTAACACTGCTTATAACAGCGCAATTGAATTATCTGATTTTAGAATTTTAATTCCAACGATTTTGATTTCAACTTTATCATGGTTTTTTGAATGTATAGGTTTTTACATCGTAATTTATGCGTATTCCATAGATATTTCGCTTAATCTTGCAACCTTCATTTATTCATTCTCCACGATCGCCGGTGCTATCTCAATGTTGCCAGGCGGACTTGGACCAACAGAAGGAAGCATGACAGCCCTTTTAGTTCTAAACCAAGTTCCGAAAGATATCGCCGTTGCAATTACGATAATAATTAGATTCGCAACGCTTTGGTTTGCTGTCGTGCTTGGATTAATTGCATTATACTTACTCAGAAAGAAAATTGGAAAGGTCGAAAATGCTTGAAAAAGTAAAAGAAAGCGTGAACTACATAAGGATCAAAACAAACGAATTCAAACCCGAAATAGCAATAATTCTCGGTTCGGGGCTTGGGGACCTCGCGGAAGAATTTGAGGACAAAATAAAAATTAAAACTGGTGATATCCCTAATTACCCGATTTCAACGGTTGAAGGGCACGCCGGAAATTTAGTTTTTGGTAAACTTAATAATGTGAACATCCTTGGATTTCAAGGAAGAATTCATTTTTATGAATCAGGGAAAATTGAAAATGTCATCTATCCCGTGCTTGTAGCATATGAGCTTGGGACAAAGATTCTTATTGTGACAAATGCAGCAGGAGGGTTAAATAAAAATTTTAAACCTGGTGATTTAATGGTTATCGCCGATCATATAAATTTTATGTTCCTAAATCCATTGAAAATTTTCCAAGCAAACACAAGATTTAACAAGCCAGCTTATGATGAGAACCTGCGCAGGATAGCATTAAAAACCGGGCTTGATCTCTCCCTACCAGTGCGTGAGGGAGTTTATTGCAGCGTTCGCGGTCCAAATTATGAAACGCCCGCGGAAGTGGAAATGTTAAGAAAGATCGGAGCTGATGCTGTAGGTATGTCAACTGTTCCAGAAGTTATAACGGCAAATTATCTCGGAATGAAAGTTCTCGGAATTTCATGCATTACAAATTATGCAGCTGGAATAAGTCCGGTTAAACTTTCACATAAGGAAGTCACGGAAGTAGCGCAAAAAGTTAAAAATGAATTTTCACTCTTAATCAAAGAAACAATCAAAAAAATAAAAGAAAGCGAGCTGAAAACATGAAAATTCTTCTAACAGTATTAATCTTTTTGTTTCTTTTGGGTTGCGGAGGAAATACAAATCAAAAGGTAAATAATAAACATAACACCGAACGAATTGAATTATCTGGAAAGTGGCTTTTCAGAGTTGGTGATAATAAAGAATGGAGCGATGTGAAGATAGAAGAATTTGGTTGGGTTGAGATTCAAGTTCCTTCACAGTGGGAAAAACAAGGTTATAACTTTGATGGCGTTGCATGGTATAGAAAACATGTTAAAATACCTTCATCGTTTAAAGACAAAAAAATTTATCTATATCTTGGTAAAATTGACGATAATGATAAAGTTTATTTCAATGGTGAACTAATTGGTACAACAAGGGGTTGGACGCAGGAAAGATTTTACTTCATCCCAAATGACTTGATAAACTATGATGGGGACAATCTTATAGCAATAAGGGTTGAAGATCTTGGGTTTGGTGGTGGAATTTATGAAGGACCAATCTTGATCGTCTCAAGAGATGAACTATGGCGAATGAAGAGTGAAAATAAAAAAATGGCGAAACCCGATGGATACAATGCTGTCTTTTTAACAGTTAAAATCATGGATACACTCCTGACAACCGGAAAATTTGCCTCATATCTTGCCTTCATAAGCCCGAATTTTAGAGAAGATGAAAAAGTATATACGCTTTGGAAAAGAGAAATGGGTCAAATTAGTAATTTTCTAACTGAGAACAGATACTCAATTGGTTATGTTGATTTCAAAGTTTATCATTCTCCGGAAAACGATAGCATCCTCATTGCGGATTATGTTCGCTTGATCAAAGATACAGTTGGACTTGTCAAATTTAGCGATGAACAGGTTAGATATTTCAAGATCGAAAACGGGACTTTGCTTGAAATTGGAAATAGAAGCAGATTTTTCAGAACAAAGTTCTATTCACGATGGCTTCAGGAGGAAAGAAATCTTTATGTTTATCTTCCACCAAGTTATGACATTGATCTTGGTAAGCGTTATCCAGTTCTATATTTATTGCACGGATACGGTGGAAGTGACGAGTCGTGGAAATATGATAATATCAATTTAATTCTTGATAGTTTGATTAACATCGGTAAAATCGTTGAAATGATAATAGTCATGCCTGACGCTGATACATCATTTTATGCGAATTCAAAAGATGGTAAAAGAATGTATGAACAATACATAGTTGAGGACTTAATAAATTATATTGATGCCACTTTTCGCACGATACCATATCGGGAAACACGAGCAATTGATGGTGTCTCAATGGGTGGCGGTGGCGCAATGCGGATTGGCTTAAAATATTTTGATAAGTTCATATCTATTGGCAGTATGATGGGCGCTCTCGATGTTCCATTTGAAAGGGTGAAAAATAGAACTTACATTCACGCCGGCGATTCAACTTACTGGCGTTCAATCCAACCGACCTCAATTGCACAAGAATTAACAAAGCAACATTTTGATAGTTTAAACATACTTTTTTATGTTGGAGATAAAGATTGGCTTAAAGATGGAAACTTGAAAATGCATGAGATATTGAAAAGCAAAGGTGTAAAGCATGAATTCAAAATTTATCCCGGCGAACATAATCGCGATTTTTGGTTTTCTCACTTCACCGAGAATTTAATCTTTCATTCAAATAACTTCTACAAAAGCAAATATGTGAAAATTAAAGAAAGATTAAAAACACAGTGAAAAAATTCTTAATTTTTTCGGTGCTTTTTGCTTCTATTCTTTCTGCTCAAGATTTTAAATTAAAGATAAATCTTGCAGGTGAATGGCTTTTTAAAACGGGTGATGATTTAAGGTGGATTGCACCCGATTTTGACGACTCGCAATGGGCGAAGATAAAAGTTCCGGCAACTTTTGAAAGCCAAGGTTTCGCAAATTACGATGGCTTCGTTTGGTATAGATTACATTTTGATGTTCCATCGCATCTTTTAAAAGAAGATTTAATTTTTTTACTTGGAAGCATAGACGATGCAGATGAAACATATTTAAATGGTGTAAAAATTGGTGAGACAGGAAAATTTCCGCCTGAGCGACGAACTGAATGGACCACCTTACGAGCATATCAGATACCAAAGGGTCTATTGAAAACGAAAGGAAATGTCCTTGCGGTAAGAGTTTGCGATTTCGGGTTTGATGGTGGAATTTTTAAAGGTCCGATCGGATTGATTTTGAAAAAGGATTTTGACATAAAATTAAAAGAAAACACTAAACCACATCGCTCTGCGAAAGCACTTGTTTCAAGCAATGGGTTCACCGCAATAGTTTATAATGTCGAACGACATCAAATCGTGTCAATGTATGAACATATTTATAAAGTTATATCCCCCAACAATTTCACAAAAAATCTGATAAACGACGCAAACTTCATCGTTGAACTCAATGGGAAAAAATATGATCTATCAAAAATCCCTGAAGATGAGGTTGGTTATATAAACGGAACGAACATAATTTTTGCAAACTACAAAAAACTCGGAATTCAAACTTATTATTTTGCCCCATTTCAAGTTGATGCACCTGTAATGGTTGCGATCTGTAAAATCAATAAAAAATACAGACAAAGCAAAATTTCTTTCAGAGCAAATACGATTCAAGGAGAAATAAAATCAGAAGACGATTTTAGCAATGTATTTGATCTACAAACTTCACCAATTAAAAAAATTGTCAAAACAAAAACAGTGAAACGAAGCGACGGGACCGGTGGAGAAATTGAGGAGAGAGTATTTATAACATTTGATCCTTCAAGAACTACCGAGGAAATAGAAAAATTTTCAAAACTTGCCGACAATGATAATATTATTGAAGATGAAATAAAATTTTGGGAAGGTTTTATATCAAAGGCAAAGTTCAATTTGAAATTAGCAAAGAAAGAAAATGAACTATTTAGACAATCGCTTGCTGTAATAAAAATGGCACAATGTCGGGAAGAGGGAAGTCCATACGGTCAGATTCTTGCCTCACTTCCACCTGGTGAATGGACATATACTTGGGTTCGTGATGGAGTTTATGCGATAAACGCTTTAATTGAACTTGGATATCTTGATGAAGCAAAATCGGCTCTTGAATTCATGCTTAAGGCAAAAGCCGGGTTTTACAAAAACTATACACATAAAGACGGAAAAGATTATGGAGTAAAGAGAGATTATAAGATAACTGTTTGCAAATACTACGGCGCCGGAGTTGAAGAATCAGATCATAATGAAGATGGACCAAATATAGAGCTTGATGGATTTGGACTTTTTTTATGGACTTTCAAAAACTATGTTGAAAAATCAGGTGATCTTGATTTTGCAGTTATGTATTGGGATACTTTGACAACAAAAATTGCAGATGTTTTAATCGCTTCAATTGATGAATACGGAGTTATCCGCGCTGAATCAGGTCCTTGGGAAAGACATCTCCCTGGAAAACACTACGCATATACAACTATCGCAGGAATCAAAGGTTTAAGATCAATCGCAGAGATTGCCAGACTTTTGAAGGATAAAACAGCGGAGAAATTTTACAATTCTTTCGCTGATTCAATTCTTAAATCTTTTCTAAAAAATTTCGTTGATAAAAATGGGATTATAAAAGGAACGATTGAGGCGAAAAATGAATCTGATTTTGAATACTTTGACGCAAGCGTGGTTGAAGCGATAAACTTTGACCTGATACCATCAAACAGCGAAATTGCAAAGAAAACAATAGAAGCAATAATAAAGAATCTTAAAATCAAAAATAGATTTGGATTCTTCAGAGTTAACAATGGTGATTGGTATGATAGGCAAGAGTGGATTTTCATTGATTTAAGAGTTGCAACAGCAATGCACAAATCAGGTTTTAAAAAAGAATCTGAACAACTTCTTGATTGGATAACTTCTCAATCAAATTTAAACTACAATCTTATTGCCGAACTTTATGACGAATGGAATTCCGATTACCAAGGTCAATATCCAATGGTTGGATTTGGTGCAGGTGCGTATATACTTGCACTCATTGAAATCAAACGCTGAATTTAAATGAATCCAGATCATGACACAATAAAACAAATTCCGCTTTTCTCTGAATTATCAACTGACGAGCTTCGCAAGTTTACTCAGATATCCCAGTTGAAGAAATTTTCAAAAAAAGAAATAATTTTCTCAGAAGGTGATCCTTACCTCGGTTTTTATATACTTCTGAAAGGTGTCGTGCGAATCTTTAAACTAACCCCTGATGGCAGAGATATAACCTTGCAGATAGTTGAGCCCTTTAATCTCGTCGCCGAAATTCCACTTTTTGAAGGCAAAACATATGATTCAAACTGTGAAGCGCTTGAAGATACAATTTTGTTATTTATACCAAGGGAGAAATTTCTTCAGTTATTTATCAAAAATCCAAAGATCTCGCTCAAAATTCTTCAAGGCTTCGCAAAAAGATTAAAAGAATTAACACAGCAAATTGAGGCATTGACATCAAAAGATGTCCTTCAACGACTTGCCACTTACCTTGCCGAAGAATACGAAAAACAATGCCATAACAAAGACAAGAAGGAGATAACACTTAACATCTCAAGATCGACGCTTGCCTCATACCTTGGAACAGTGATAGAAACGCTATCAAGAGCGTTGAGAAAATTACAAGACGACGGATTAATTGAAGTCAGAGGGAAAAAGATTGTGATTTTAAATCTGGAAAAATTAAAAAATCTTGCTAATACAAAATGAATTGAATGAAATCCAGTGATGTTTTTCAGTTTAGTCGTTTTGGAAATTTATAACTACTGAATCAACCATCATAGAGGCAAACACACCATATGCATTTTCAAGCCCAGCGCTTAGAGCACCTCTGTTGTAATATTTCTCATAATTTTCATCAAAAGCTCCAACTTTTACAATATATTTACCAAGCTTGCTCAATATATCAAAATTCGCAAGAACAAAAACTTTGATATCTTATTAACTAAACTTCTTATCTTCACAAGCATAATCTTTTCATCCTAATTCTCGTCATTTCTTAATTTAAGCCCTAAAAATGCCTCAAAATTTTTTTATTATCATTGTTTCGCCTTAATTTTGCTTAGAGTCTATAAAAAAACAAACGATAAATAGCCATGTTCAGTAAATCAATCCTTATCTTAATTTTGCCATATTTCTTTTCACTCTCACAAAATTTAATTGTCTTGAATAAGTTAGAAAATACCGCAATGATTTTTGATCTGAAAACAAATAAATTAATAACACAACTTCCAACTGGTGAAGGACCGCATGAGGTTGCAATTTCACCAAATAGAAAATATGCTGTTATAACAAATTACGGAACAAGGGAAAAACCGGGAAATTCACTCACGCTTTACAATCTTGATAAACTAACCGTTGAAAAAACTATAAATCTTGGTGATTTTCGCAGACCACATGGGATTGAATGGATTGATAATGAAAAGGTCATAATCACAGCAGAAACAAATAAATCAATAATCATAGTTGATGTTAAAAATGAAAAGATCGTTGCTTCTGTCAAAACAGATCAAGAAGTTTCACACATGCTTGCCCTTTCCACTGATAAATCAAAGTGTTTCGTTGCAAACATAGGCTCAGGTTCCGTAAGCGTGGTTGATTTAAAGGAGATGAAACTAATCAAAAATATATTTACAGGAAGAGGTAGCGAGGGAATTGATGTTTCCGCCGATGGAAGCGAAATATGGGTGACAAATAGGGCTGAAGATAGCGTTGCTGTAATTGATGCAAAAACTCTTGAGGTTAAATTAAAATTTAAAGTTGAGGGTTTCCCAATTCGTGTTAAATTTTCAAAAGATGGGAAATATGCTGTTATATCATGTGCAAGAAGTGGCGAAATCGCAATTGTTGACGCCAAAAGCAAAGAAATTTTAAAACGAGTAAGGACTGCCGAGAAAGCAGATGTAGAAAAAACCGGAAGGTTGTTTGGATCAGCTTTTGGAGATAGCCCTGTCCCAATCGGTATAGCAATCGGAAATGATAATATGGTTTATGTTGCAAATTCTAATGCCGATATCATAAGTATAATTGACATAAAGACTGGAAAGGTCATGAAAACCATTGGAACTGGCAAAGAGCCTGATGGAATTGGATTATGGTAAGTTCGCTTTTATCAAACGAGATAATCCAACAGCTCGTGAAAATATAAACAAAGGCAGTTTTTGATTGATTTCATCTTACATCAAATCTCAAAGGCAATGGACACGCATTTGAAAATGTAGCGACCATGACAAATTCACCAAATTCTGAAGCTTTCTTATACGCATCTTGTAGCGCTTTAAAAACCAACTCATCTTCACCATAAACGAGCGTGCTCATTGAACCAACATGGGTTTCAAGACCATATGACTTAAAAATTTCAATTACGCTGTTAATTGGTTCTATTATGTCCATTTGCCTTAATGGATATAAACTAACTTGAAGCGCGACTGCCATTTTGTTAACTATCCTGTTTCTTTTTTCCAGAAAAGAATGTCCAATAAAGCCCAAGCCCGATAAGAGCGCCATAAAGAGTTGAAAGATATGGATCGCTTGTAATTGGACAAGTTTCAACCCTGCAACCGATAAAATAGTAATAAGCATAACCAACGAATGCGCCTACTAATGGAAGGATAAACTTAATCTTATTCACTTTTGCTATTCTTTCTTTTCTTTTAGACCGAGCACTTCGTTTAGCTCATCAATTATTTGTTCCATCTCACTCTCTTTTCCTTTGTCTTTTATTGCTTGTTCCAATGTTCCCCAAATCGGCTCACCACAGACGATACATTTAATACCTTTTTTCATCAGGAAACCAACAGATTCAGGGAATTCGGTAACGAGATCTTCAATTGTTATATCTTTTGTAATCTTTTTCATTGCTTTGCCTCAAATTGTTTTTTCCATTCATTGATACCGCCAGAAAGATTGTAAACATATTTAAATCCATTTTTAACTAAAATTTCGCCAGCAATTTTACTTCTAACGCCACCCTTACAATAAACGATAATTTCAAAATCTTTATATTTTTTCAACTCATCCAATCTTTCCTCAAGCTCCTGAACAGGGATGTTTACGGCATTTTTAAGATGCCACTCCGAAAATTCCTCTTTTGTGCGAACATCAAGAAGCAAGACCTTTTTGTTTTGCTCTATCTTTCTCTGCGCTTCAATTGGAGTAATATCAATATAGATGCTTGGTTTTTGTTGAACTAACTTTACAGCACAACTTGAAAAATAAACCGAAGATAAAATTAATATCAAGAACCTTGAGAAAGTTCTCATTTTTTAACAGAAATTATCTTATAGTGCGATTGATTTATTTCACCATGTTCAATGATTGAAAGATCAAGTTTATTCAGTAATTTCAAAATTTCATCTTGAGAAATCCTTTCCTCATACGGTGGACCATTTTCCTCATGTTGTTTTTTCCATTCAAGAATAACAATCCTTCCCCCACTTTTCGTTATTCTTTTAACTTCACTTAAAAATCTTTCAGTGTCCTCATTTTCATGAGTAACAAATCCAAGAAATGTGAAATCGCTTATTTCGTCATCTATCGGAAATTTATAATCATTTTCAGCAAGAATTGAATTTACATTATCTGGTAGATCGTTTTGATTTAATTTTTTTATCATTTCTTCTTGAACATCAATCGCATAAACTTTACCATTTTTCCCAACTATTTTTGAAGCTGGAATTGTGAAATAACCACTCCCACAACCGACATCAACCATAGTCATACCCTCTTTTAGCCCGCATGAAATTAAAATTTCCTCGGGTGGAAGAATTTTTCGTCTCTCTTCGTCAAGAAGTCGGTGTGCGTTTTCTGGATTAAACTTATGCATATTTTTACTTTGACTCGCTTAATTTAATTTTAACGCTTACCGCACCTCTGAAATCCCCTGCTTTATAACCTGTTGCTTTATCATCTGGATATTTTTCCTTCAAAAAATCTTTTATTTCCTTTCTGATAAATTCATCCGTACCATGACAATTTAAACACATCGGCTGGACGAGCAAAGGTTTGAAATATCTCAAATATTTCTCACCCTTCTCGGTAACAATTTCATAATACTCCTGGGGTAATTCATTTCTTTTGTTAAGTTCTTCAAGGTTCTTCAAAATCTTGGCTTCGTAATCATCTGGCTTATCAAGCCTGGTTCTGTATTTCTCACTTATTCGTCTTACATATACCCCATACTTTTCTTGATGAGCTTTTATTATTTCTTGCGCAAGATTTGAACACGCTTTTATCGCACCAACATAGCCACCTTTGCCAAGCTCGTTAAATAAAACTGTTCTTACCGAATCAACGAGCTCATTTGAAATTCTCCTTGCAAGTTCAACTGCTTTTTGAGTCTTTTCGTCAGTTTGGAAAAAGAAAGAAAATAACAAAATTAGGATGAACAACATTTTATTCATTTTTAATCACCTCCGCTTCTGGTTGAATTATCTTATAAGTGTAATTTACTTGAGCGCCTGATTTTTTAAGTATTGCGGAAACGGAACAATACTTTGTCTGCGAAAGTTCAATTGCCTGCTCAACATCTTTGGGATTTATCCCCTTGCCGTAGATTATGTACTCAATATCAATTTTAGTATAAACCTTAGGATGTTCTTCTGCTCTTTCTCCACTTATTCTCATTTCAAATTTATCAAACTTAACTCTTTTCTTCTTCAAGATGCTGACGACATCCATTCCACTACAGCCACCAAGTGCAACCAAAACAAGTTCCATTGGTCTTGTTCCTGCATTGGTTCCACCAACAGTCTCGGCGCTATCCATCACGACCCAGTGATTTGATTCCCCTTTTCCAATAAAGGTCATGCCATCAACGAATTTAACTTCAACTTTTGTCATTGTCTATCTCCTTTTGATTGTTTTTAAAATTTATTATAAGTAAGCAAAAAGCCAAGTAATGCGAAATATATCGTGCTTATCTTTGGATTACACAAAAGTGGACACATGCCACCGATCTTTGAAAAATATCTACCAATGAAAAATCCCATGGTTCCACCAATTATCGCACCAATTATTCCAGCAATCATTGTTAATTCTCAAAGTTTATTTTGCCCAGATATAATAATACCATATATTTTGATTTGACTCTCTTTCAACATATTCACATTTCTCACACCGCCAAACTTCATTATCTCCACAACATCTCCTGATAAAAAGCATTTCACTTCCACATCTTGGACATCTCATTGCTTCCTCTTTGACTGCTTGAAAAGTTAAATGAATAAATTTGGTCACTTCACTTTTCATTTAAGAGCATTATTATATCTCTTTCGAAAACTTCCTTTGGACGATAGCCGACATATTTTGCTCTTATATTCCCTTTTCTATCTATCACGAATGTTGTTGGTATTCCACGAATTCCACCATAATCTTGCGTGACTTTGAAATTACCAATTAAAATTGGGTAATTAATTCCAAATTCTTTCATAAACGGCACAACATCCCTAACGCCACCTTCATCGAGAGAAATTCCAATTACCACGACCCCTTTGTCTTTATACTTGTTATAAAGCTCAATAAATCCAGGAATCTCAGCTCTACATGGTGGACACCATGTCGCCCAGAAGTCAAGAATTATAATTTTTCCTTTGAAATCAGATAATCTCACTTTTTTCCCATTTACATCTGGTAGTTCAAAGTTAGGCGCAGGTCTATCATTCGAAGGCACAGTGGCAAAAGCAGGTGTGATCGTTGAATAGCTTTCATTAGAATTTGAGGCTTTTATAAAAGTATAGCCGAGATAGCCAACAACCGAGATCAAGATCAAAATTCCAATTACATTTTTTCTCATTTTTTGATTCTGTAGTTTATTTTTAAACATTTTCAATAACTCTTTCAAGTTTTTCACGGACTTCCTGTGCAATTTCCTTCAACTTTGGATTTTCAATCATTTGAGCCATCACAATTGGATCAAAAGCGGATACAGTTACCTTTCCATCCCTTTCATAAACCACAACATTGCATGGAAGTATTAAACCAAGGTCATATTCAGCTTGTAAAGCTTTATAAGCATATGGAGGATTACAAGCACCGAGGATAATATATTTATCAAAATCAACATCAAGTTTTTTCTTCAATGTCTCCTTAACATCAATAGTTGTCAGAACACCAAAGCCTTCTTTTTTAAGCTCTTCTGTGACTTTGTTAATTGCTTCTTCATAAGAAAGATTAACAACTTTTGAGATCCCATATTTCATAGGAACCTCCTTAATATGTTTTCAGATTTAACACCAACGAAAAATTCTTTTATTTTTGAGTTTTCAATTATAACAGTCGAAGGCGTTCCCATGACTCCAAGTTTCAAGGCAACATTTATATCTCTGCTTACATCGACTTTAAAAATTTTCGTCTTGCCACTTGCAGAGTTAATGAGTTTATCAATTATAGGGGTTTGCACTTTACAAGCGGAGCAGGTAGGACTATAAAAGTAAAGCATTACTCTTTCACCATTTTTAATTGCCCTTCCAATTTCACCACCGATTTCCGGTATATATTTACCCTTTCTCAATTTCGCTCGTAAGACAACGCTTAAATTCAACAAAATAAAAAATAAAATTATACCAACAAGGATATAAACTATAACCATTGTTTAAGATCACTTTAATTTTACAAAAAAGCCCCGATTAGAATCGGGGCTTAAAAAATTAACTCCCCGAGCTTGGGGTTTCCTTACGAGTTGATATTTTAAAAAGTGAGTAGGCAGGGCAATAACCAACAAGCCCTGTTATAAGTGGAATAAGCCCAATTAATCCCCAATATTTTGAGCTCCCTTCCATCCAAAATAAGAACGAAAGAAGGAACAAGCCTATGATTACTCTCAAAATCCTATCCCATGTTGCTTCGTTTACCTTCATGATGACCTCTCAAAATTAGTTTGTTAAAAGATCAATGTCTTCTGTTTTACTTTTTCTCCTTCTTCTGCGGGATGGTCTTTCGGGAACAATTGCCCAAACACGAACATCAATGTTTTCAATATCTAAATGAACTTCCGCTTCACAATATGGACAAAGTTTTACGCTTTGCCTTTCAAGGAAAATTTGATTCTTACAATTTGGGCAATCGGTTATAATCATCCCAATTACCTTAGCCTTTTGCTTATTTACAGGCGTCGCTATCAATTCCTACCTCCATCTTTAAGTTTTATAAAACCGTTCATCTTAAAAAACAATGCAAAATTTTGAAATGTTTCAATAAAATTAAGCACTATTAAAATTAAATAAATTTTTCTTGAAATTCAATGGGCTTAAGGCAATTGGGAATATCCGTTTTTCATTTTCCAGAGATAATATTTTTCAAACCATACTTTAACCCAGTGCGACCAAGGCCCTGGGAAAAGAATGTGGAATTTTCTTGGTTTAAAGACCCTGCTTGCGACGAAAAGAACACCCATATTTCCAGCATCCATAACACATAGAGGCGTTATATCAGCAAACGGAAGTTTTCTTACATGACCCGTACCAAGAATACGAGAAACAATGTTATCAACCGCAACTCGAGCCATAACTTCAGACATATAACCGGTTTTCGGTACTCCAATTGGAATTGGAGTTGGTTCCGGGTATTTCACTGCAACCGCTACACCAGCAGCATATATATTGTCATAATCCACATGCTTATATGTATCATCAACAGGTATAAATCCAGATTCATTTCCAATTCCTGAATCACGAACCGCTTTCACGCCAAGGAAAGGTGGAATTATCATCGCGTATTTATACGGCAACACTTCACCGTTTGAAAGGTAAATTTTGTCTTCAGTTATCTTTTCAATTGCAACATTTGTAACTCCACGAATTTTAAGTTTCTTGAAAAAGAATTCTGTCATTTTTTGTGAGTTACCAACTCCACCAATTCCAAAGTTTGCGAGAAATGGTTCAGCTGTAACGAATGTAATATCTACTTTGTCCCTTATGCCAGCTTTTCTCGCTGCATACTCAATATTGAAAACATACTCATACGCAGCACCAAAGCAACTTGCTTTCTGTGTTGCTCCAATTACGATTGGACCAGGTTCCTTTACGAATTCTTCCCATTTCTTCCCGGCATGGAGAGCATGATCAATTGTGCAAATTGATTCCGTATAACCATCGTGAGGTCCGAGTCCTTCAACCTCTTCAAATTTAAGATATGGTCCAGTTGCTATTAAAAGAAAATCATAATCATATGTCCCAGCAGTTGTTTCAACCTGATTTCTCTCAGGAATTATTTTTGTAGCCTCAGCATGAACAAAGTTTATTCCTCTTCTTTCAAGAACTGGTTTAATTTCAAATGAGATATCCTCAGGCTTTCTCCAGCCAAATGGAACCCAGATCAAAGACGGTATAAAGACAAAATCTTTCGACTTTGAAATAACAGTAATCTGAGCGCGATCTTTAAGCTTCCGCTTTAAATCAAATGCTGCATTTAATCCAGCAAACGAACCGCCAAGTACAAGTATTTTTGCCATTTCTAGAACCTCCTTTTTTGTGTTAAGTTAAAATTTTCTTCAGGTTTCCACTACGATACAAATTCAAAACCTCAGAAATTCTAAGCCCTTTTGGTGAAGTGTAAATAATTTTTCCTTCCAAAAGCATCTTTTCAATCATCGGCTTACCCATATGAGTGGTTATTATTACATCAACATCTTTAAGAGATTCGGCTATAGCATTGACTCTTGATTGTTTCTCTTTTATGTCATGTAAGTGTCTATGATGATGCCCTTCGTGAGCTTTAGGATTATGTCGCAATTCTATTTCTTTTTCTGTTTCATCAGTTATCAAAAAATAATGTGCATGTCCAAACGCCTCAGAGATATGTTCACCATCATCTGTTGGAATTGCTATTTTCATGATTTTCTAAACTCTCTCTTTTTTAAAAAAGTTCAAAACAAACGAAAAACCCCAAGGGCAAAGCGCCCCGGGATCAAAAAATTTTTTTTAATCTTCAATCACTGCTAAAATGTCGCTTCTTGAGATTATTCTGTATTCTTTCCCGTTCATTTCAATCTCCTCACCGCCATACTTCGCAAATAAAATTTTATCACCTTCTTTAACCTTCGATTGTAAATCCTCATCAGTCCCAACTGCAATTACAATTCCAATTCTTGGTTTTTCTTTTGCAGTATCTGGGATAATAATTCCTGATTTTGTTCTTGATTCCGCTTCTTCAAGCGGCTCAACAAGGACTCTGTCGTCAAGCGGTTTAATTTTCATTTTTTTCGTTCCCATGAATTTTGTTTTTATTTTATTTCAAACCGAGCAGTTGATCAATTTTAGCACGATCAAAACCAACAACAGGACGATTATTTATCAAAATAACCGGAACACCAGTTTGACCAGTAAGACGAATCAAATCTCTTGCAGCACGCTGATCCTTGGTTACATCAACTTCTGTAAATTTTATTTTTTTCTGCATAAAATACTGTTTCGCTGCTCTGCACCAAGGACAAGTTGGCGTAGTGAAAATAATGACTTTAGGTTGTCTTTGCTCCATGTCTGTTATCTATGTTATTTTCTTTTCAAGATCATTTGCAGCAATTAAAATTGGATCCCACACGGGAGCAAATGGCGGCGCATAACTTAAATCAAGATTGGAAATTTCCTCAACGGTAAGTTTTGCTTGAAGAGCTGTTGCCAACACATCAATTCTTTTAGCAACCCCATCTCTTCCAACCATTTCGGCACCAAGCAAATGACCAGTTTTCCTATCCGCAATGAGCTTAACCCTTATCTTGCTACCACCTGGATAATAATGTGCCCTTGAACCATGTTCAATTACAGTTGAAACATAATCAAACCCTTCATCTTTTGCTTGCTTCTCGGACAATCCAGTTCTTGCTACTTCAAGTTCAAAAACTTTAAAAACAGCTGTTCCCACAATACCTTTGAAAATCGCGTTTCCACCAACTGCGTTTTCACCTGCAACCTTACCTTGCTTATTTGCTGTTGTTCCAAGCGGTATATAAACTGGACGATTTAAAACAAGGTGAAATGCTTCAGCGCAATCACCTGCTGAATAAATTCCAGGTATGTTCGTTTCCATCTTTTGATTTACCGCAATTGCTCCAGTTTTCCCAAGCTCAATCCCAGCTTCTTTGGCTATCTCAGAATTTGGTTTTATTCCAGCCCCAATCACAACAATCTCAGATCCAACAATTTGCCCATTGCTTAAAACGGCATTTTTAACATATCCATTTTCACCGACAAATTCTTGCACAGAAACAGATTTTAAAACCTTAACTCCATTTCTCATAAGCTCTTGTTCAACGATTTCATTTATTTCGTCATCCATATTTCCAAGTATGTTCGGCATTTGTTCTATGATTGTGACATCCATTCCAAGCGAGCCAAGTGCTTCCGCCATTTCCATTCCAATGTAACCAGCACCAACAATTAAAGCTTTCTTTGGAGAATGTTCTTTTATAAAGTTTTTTATCGCGATCCCGTCTTCAAGAAATCTAATTGTAAAAATGCCTTTTAGTTCAATTCCCTTTATGTTTGGTTTAACTGCTCGCGCTCCTGTTGCGATCACAAGCTTATCATAACCAAACTCAAATTCTTGTCCGTTCTCAAGATTTCTTACAAGAATTGTTCTTTTAGCAGGAAAAATTTTCAAAACTTCATGATGTAGAAAAACATTAATGTTTCTTTTTTCCTTGAAAAATTTCGCATCATACACAATTAAATTTTCATGCGATTTTATCACATCAGCAACAAAATACGGCAAACCACACGAGCCATAGGAAACATATCCACTTTTCTCAAAAACAGTTATCTCAACATCAGCTCTTAATCTTCTTGCCCTGCTTGCTGCACTCATACCTGCCGCAACGCCACCGATTACAACAAGTCGTTCCTTCATTTTAAGTATTTAATTTTGTTGTTTCAAAGATTCTTTTGTTTTTCTCGCTGCTTCAAGAACCTTATCGACATAATGTCTTTCTGGCAAAGCTCCTTCAAAATAATAAATATCGTTCATAACAACCTTCGGAACCCCCATAACCATATATTTTTCAGCAAGATCCGGAAATTCTATAGCTTCAATCATATCTGCAGTAATAAGTTCATTTTCCATAGCAAGTTGATGTGCAAGATGAACAGCGCTTGGACAATACGGACAAGTGGGCGTTACGAAGACTTGAATATGAACTGGAACATCAATTTCCTTTATCTTTTCAATGCTTTTTTGACTTAAACCCGAAACCCCTCTTGACACCATCTCAATATCTGATAAAAGCGAGGCAAATTCGTAGCCAGATGGAATTCCAAAATATCTGATTCCGTAATCCTTATCTTCACTTGCAATAACTGTTGCAGGAACTTTATCTATTTTGAACTGTTCGACCTTGTCTGTATCGGTATAGAAATTATAAATTTCAAGTTGAATTTTATCCGAAAGCTCAGCAAGTTCAGTTAACAATTGTTTTGTTTCCCTGCAATATTGACAATCAAGTTCCCGCGTGAAATGAATTAAACGAACTTTGTTAAGCAAATTTTCTTCAAATCTTCTTTTTAATTCTTCTCTATCATCTGCATCAAGAAACATAGCTTGTTCCTCCTTAGTTAGTTTGTTTTTGAATTAGCTTTAAAATTTTAACGACAGTTGGATTTATAACTGAATAATATACAGCGTTACCCTTGCGAACGCTTTTTATTATTCCACTGTGTCTTAAAACAGCTAAATGCTGCGAAACCAACGATTGAGAATGTCCAATCAAATGCCACAATTCAGATACAGTTTTCTCTGATTCAATTAATTCACTAATTATTTTAAGACGAACGGGATGCCCAATAACCCTTAACATTTCAGCAATCTGAGAAAACTCATTTACCTTTTGGATAGACATTGCTTTTAATCACTTAATTTTTCTCGCTCCAAGATTTTAGCGATCTTCAAAACAAGAGGATGCACAACCCTGTATCTTATGTTCAATCCTTCCCTTTCCGCCTTAACAATTCCTTTCGCTCTTAGCAAAGCAAGATGCTGAGAAATCTTCGGTTGCGGCTCACCAAGGCAATCGCCAATATCACTTACGCATAACCCTTGTTCAATCAATCCACATACGATTTTCAACCTTGTCGGATGCCCGAGAATTTTCAGTATCTCTGCCTCCTCTGTGAAATCAGAATTTTTTATCCTTTTCAAATCCATACAAATACATTCAAATATCTTTATATTGCAATATAAATATAATAAAATTTTAACTCTTTGTCAAGTGACAATTTGACATCAAAGCACTGAATCTCACTTGAAAATCTTGATTTTGCAATAAGTTTAAAACATCAATCTCTCAGCGTTTTTGGAAAAGTTGTCAAAGACCTGATCAATTTGTTTATCAGTTTTTGTGTTATTATTTTTAGGCGAAAAAGAAAATAGATTTTTTCAATGAAGATTGCACTTTTTATCCCATGCTATATTGATCAACTTTATCCCGAAGTTGGAATTGCAACTGTGAAAATTTTGAAAAAACTTGGAATAAGTTTTGATTACCCGCTTGAACAAACATGCTGTGGGCAACCGGCCTTTAATACAGGCTATTGGAAGGAAGCGAAGTTGCTTGCTGAAAAGTTTGTCAAGGTTTTTTCAAAATTTGACTATATTGTTTCCCCTTCTGGCTCATGCGCGAGTATGATTAGGATTTTTTATCCGGAACTTTTAAGTGAAAACGAACTTAAAAACATTACGCAAAAAACTTTTGAATTAACTGAGTTTCTTGTAAAAATCATGAAAATTGATTCAACTGGTGCCGAATTTGATCATAAAATTACATATCACGACTCATGCCATGCATTGAGGGAACTTGGGATTAAAGAAGAGCCAAGGATTCTTTTAAGGAATGTCAAAAAATTAAAACTTATTGAAATGGAAAATTCGGAAGATTGCTGCGGTTTCGGCGGCACTTTTTCAATTAAATTTCCGGAAATATCAATTGACATGGCAAAGTATAAGCTAAACTATGCTTTAAACTCCGGGGCTGAATTTATAACATCAACGGATCAAAGTTGTCTGATGCACATTGATGGCTACGCAAGAAAAAATAAAATTAACATTAAGACGATTCACATCGCGCAAATTTTAGCAAACTTTTAGATTAAATTCTATGCAGAACCACGACTTGACGAAATTCAAGGAAAATGTGTTGCGGGCTCTTACAAATGAAACTTTAAGGAAAAATTTAAATCGCGCAATCACCCATACGCTTTCTAAAAGAATTGAAGTTGTTTCAGAACTCCAAAATTGGGAGGAACTTAGGAAAAAAGCACACAACATAAGAAAACATACAATTGAGAATCTCGCTTACTATCTCGAAAAATTTGAGAAAAAAGCAACTGAAAATGGAATAAAAGTTCTATGGGCTAAAGATGCAACGGAAGCAAAAAATTATGTTATCAACATAGCAAAACAGATCAACGCGAAGTTATGTGTTAAATCAAAATCAATGGTAACAGAAGAAATAGGATTAAGAGAATTTCTCGAAGAAAATGGGATTGAAACTGTTGAAACCGATCTTGGTGAATTCATAGTTCAACTTGCAAATGAAATGCCCTCCCATATTACAGCTCCAGCTATGCATAAATCAAGAGATGAGATTGGAAAGTTATTTGCGGAGAAACTTGGTGTTGATTTTACAAATGAACCAGAAAATCTAACGAAAATAGCAAGAGGATTTTTGAGGGAGAAATTTTTAAACGCTGATCTTGGTATATCCGGCGCAAACTTCTTGATCGCAGAAACTGGTTCAATTGTCATAGTAGAAAACGAGGGAAACGCTGGTTTAAGCACGACGCTTCCGAAAGTTCACATCGTTATCGCTGGAATTGAAAAGGTGATTCCACGACTCGTTGATCTGACGATCTTTTTTAAAATTCTCGCTAGAAGTGCAACCGCTCAAAGGTTCACAAGCTATGTTTCAATCATAAATGCACCAAGAAATAATAAACCCGATTCTCCTGAAAAAATTTATGTTATTTTGATTGATAATGGTAGAACTAATTTGTTGAAATCAGAAAAATTAAAACAAGCACTTTACTGCATAAAATGTGGTGCTTGCATGCTTGCTTGTCCGATTTATCAAAGAGTTGGGGGTCATGCCTACGGCTCAATATATCCAGGTCCCATTGGTTCTGTGTTAACTCCTGTTCAATTTGCGCTTGACGAAGCTTTAATTTTGCCCTTCGCTTCATCTTTATGTGGGAAATGTCATGAAATTTGCCCAGTTAAAATAGAAATTCATCACCTTTTGCTCTGGCTTAGACACAAAGCAGTTGAACAAGATTTCTCACCTTGGATTGAAAAACTAATTTTTAAGCTCTGGCTCATTGGAATGAAAAATCACAAACTTTACGAACTTGGAGCGAAGATCCTAAGATACATTCGTAGAATTGGAGTAAAACCGGAGTTAAAAAGATGGTCCAAATGGAGAACTTTTCCTGAAATAGCCCCAAAATCATTTAGAGAGATATGGAAGGAGCAAGAGAGCAAATAATTCAAACCTTGAAAACTTATCAAATTAACAAAACCCAGCTACCTGAAATTGAAACAGATCAAATTTTTACTTTAAGCGAGAGTGTAAAAAGATTTAAATTTGAGTTTGAAAGGGCTGGTGGAAATCTAATAGAGGCAAGACCCGAAGAAATTCATGAAGTGCTCTCGGGAATAGTTTCATCAGAAAATATCCGAAGAATTTTCGCTGAAACATTTGAAAAAGACATAAATGAAAAGATCAAAGATTTACAAGTTGACCAAATAATAACCCAACCGCATTTGGAAAAGCAACTTGCCGATATTGATGCTTCAATTACAGGATGCGACTTTTTAATTGCTGAGACAGGAACGATCGTGTTCATTCACAAAGAAAACAAATTTAAATCCGCTGTCTTGTTGCCAAGGATACATATTGTTATCGCAAACAGGTCACAGATAATCCCAACACTTGAAGAACTTTTTAAAAGAATTGGTGGAAATTTTGATTCAATTTTCTTGATCACTGGACCAAGTCGGACAGCGGACATTGAAAAGGTGCTTGTTCGTGGAGTTCACGGACCACAAAAAGTTTATCTGATTCTCACTTGAATAATGCTTTCATTCCTCTTAAAAATTCAGGCAATGTATACTTCGGAAACCTTGGCCAAGTCACGATCACAACAATTATAATCCAGACGATAAGCAATGCACCATATTCTGGTGCGTATTTCAAAGCTGTTAAAATCATCATACCATATGGCGGTGCTTGTAATCCCCACGCAAGATGTTCAGATTTGAAATAAAACAATAAAAATGCACTTAACAAAATATAGCCGAAACCGATAAATGGGCTAATTAAACTTGAAAGCGTTAAAAACAACCAACATCCAAGTGCCACAGTGACATCGGCAGTTAAATCATGTTTACCGATCCAAGTTTGAATTTTTCTCGGATCAAGCCTTGAAATTGATCCATCAAGAAGATCTGTCACCCAAGCAATCCACAGAAAAAGCGAAGCTGATACCACGCCATCTTTTAATTCAAAGTTAGAAAATCTGATTATGTAAAGTCCAATAAAAAACCTCAAGGTTGTCAAGATGTCCGCTGCAAGTTTTAAACTTAGCACGGACTTCATTGTAAAATTTGCAATTTGATTTTAAAAATTAAATCAAAAATCTCTCCAAAATTATTCCAATTATCAACAAAGACGAGAAATAAAGCTGAAGCTTGGCTGTTAACAGATCAAGAAAAGTGAAATTCACAAGCGCCTGATTGAAAGACACTTTTATATTTTTTACAGCGATCGGTAAGGTTACAAGCGAAATAACAGCAGCAGTTGGCAAAAAGTTTTTGAAGACAAAATAAATTGTCAATAAATATGCAAACAAAACAAGGAGAGTGTAATAATAGCTTGATGCCTTAGTCCCAATGATGCCTGCAAGAGTTTTATATCCAGCTTCAATATCCTCTTTTATATCTCTGAAGTTATTTCCATGTAAAATCGCGGTTGTTAATAATCCAATTGGAATTGAAAGAACAACTGGAAGCCACGAGATTTCCCGAGTTTGGATAAAATAAACACCAAGCGTCATAATAGGTCCAAAAGCTAAGAAAACAGCCAAATCTCCAAGTGCTCTGTATTTAAGTCCAAGCGGTGGAGCAGTTTAAAAAATTCCAATAATCAAACCTGGAATTATGAAATACAAAACCCTGTAATCAATGGCAAATACAAAATAAAAACCGATCGCAAGTGATAAAATAAGCAAAACGATCCCAAGCGAAAGATGATGTTTCGGCTTCATTAGTCCATCAACAAGTACTCTGCTTGAGCCAAGCACGCGCCATGTATCTGCTCCTCTAATATAGTCAAAGTAATCGCTTAAAACATTCACAGCAGAGTGAGCAAGTATAAGACCTACGAAAACAAGAATAAA
Source organism: Candidatus Kryptonium sp. (assembly GCA_039630395.1). GTDB lineage: Bacteria > Bacteroidota > Ignavibacteria > Kryptoniales > Kryptoniaceae > Kryptonium. Next base: position 57,057 of record JBCNVC010000001.1, read on the forward strand.
CAACGGAATTGAAATATGTGGGCTTATAAAAGTTCCAAGTAAAACCGGAGCAATGGTTGCAGGAAAAGCAAACGGTCTTAAAGCCTTAAACGCGACTTCAAAAAAGTTAAATTTTGTTTTTAATTTCGTTTGGAAGAGTTTAATTACTTCATCTGTGACCTCAATTTCTGCTCTCGGTTTCCATTCCTCGGTGAAATCAGAAATGTAAAGCTTGGTTGGTCTTATTCTAAACAGCGTGACGCCCGGGATTTTCTTTGCATAAACAACAAGTTCAATAGCTTTTCTAAAAATTATACTTCTCTCCGCTCGTTCTGTTATGTCTCCAAGCATTTCAGCAACGCCTTCACCTTGAATAAATTTATCCGGCACACCGCGCTCAATGACGAAAAACACGCGAGAATTTTCAACGATGTTTTTATAATTTTTCCCTTTTTCGAGAGCGACATAGATATATCCATCTTCCTCACCGAAATAAACTTTCCCAGCCCAAACTTTTCCATCCTTTCCTTGACTTACGAGAGTTAGAGTTTTGTTCTCTTGAAATACCTTTTTTGCTGTCTCAAGATATTTTATATATTCACTTTGCATGTCGGTCCCAAGTTTGTTTGCAAGTTATGAATGGAAACTCGTTTAAATTTAACCATGTCTTAAAAATAAATCAACACATAATAAAGTTGCTTTTGTATTGGTCTAACCTTTAAATTTTTAACAAAAACAAAATTTCATCCAAGCTTATGCCATTATTTATTGAAAGAGGCAAATGGCTTGGAAAAGAAAGAGAAGAAATTGAAAAAGAATGGAACGAACGCGGTTTTACAAGTGATATATGGATTGATCCACCAGGACAAAGATGGGAAGACTTCGTGCATGACACGGATGAACTTGTCACACCATTAAATGTTTCAATTGAGATCGAATGTGATGGCGAGGTAACGGAGTTAAATCCAGGCGACGAGTGGTTCATTCCTCGCGGTTCAGTTCACTCGGTTAGAAACAAAAGTAATGAAGTTGCTTATTGGCTTTACGGATATAACATATCAAAAACAAAAGCGTGATAAAAAATGGAATACAGACAACTTGGACAAACTGAAATTAAAATCCCAGTCATAACTTTCGGAGGCTGGGCAATCGGTGGTTGGTATTGGGGTGGAACTGACGAAGAACTTGCAATAAAGGCGATACAAAAAGCAATTGAAGTTGGAATGAATTGTATTGACACCGCACCAGTTTATGGATTCGGATTAGGTGAGGAAATTGTCGGAAAAGCAATCAAGGGAAAACGAAACGAAGTTATTATAGCAACTAAGTGTGGTTTAAGATGGGATGTAGAAGAAGGGGAGTTTTTCTTTGACACATACTTCAATGGGAAAAGATATTATGTTTACAGAAATGCACGAAAAAATTCAATAATTGAAGAATGTGAAAGAAGTTTAAGACGACTTAACACAGATTTCATTGATATTTATCAAATTCATTGGCCTGATAAGACAACCCCAATTGATGAATCGCTTGAAGCGTTAACCCGCCTCCAAGAACAAGGGAAAATAAGAGCATTTGGAGTCAGCAACTTTGATGCTAATCTCATGAAGGAAACATTAAAATACGCGAGAGTTGAAAGTAATCAAGTAAAATATAGTTTGTTAGATCGCTCTATTGAAAAGGAACTTATCCCGCTTTGCATTGAAAACAAAATTTCAATTCTTGCTTACAGTCCTCTTGAGCAAGGACTTTTGACGGGGAAAATAACAATGGAAACAGAATTCAAGAGCGGGGATCTGAGAAAGAAACAATTTTGGTTTCAACCTGAAAATAGAAAGAAAGTTCTTGATGCTCTTGAAAAGATAAAACCAATTGCAGAAGAACGAAATGTGACCATCGCTCAACTTGTAATAAATTGGACATTTTCGCAACCTGGTATAACAACCGCAATCGTTGGCGCAAGAAATCCTGAACAAGTTGAGGAAAACGCAAAAGCTACAACTTTTAAGCTCACCGACGAGGAAATTCAAAAGATAAGTGAAGCCTTTGCATGGGAATGATCTTTCGTTGCATCTTGAAATTTACTTTATTATTTCTCCCGACTTTTTCACTTTCACAGAGAGTTGGATATTTTCAGCAAAGCGTTGATTATGAGATGGAGGTTTTTCTTGATACGAAAACTCACAGACTTATTGGAAAACAGGTAGCGACTTATTCCAACAACTCTCCTGACACTCTACATGAAATTTATTACCATTTATACTTAAACGCTTTCAAGCCGGGAAGTTCTATGCAGGTTCGTGGTGATGTTATAAGAAATGGGCTTGGTGAAAGAATTAGAGCACTGAAACCAGATGAATACGGTTGGACAAATGTTAAATCTCTTAAGGCAAATGATGAAGAAATTGAATTTGAAATTTTTGATACGATTTTAAGAGCAAAACTTAAAAAACCTCTTGTCCCTGGAAGTTCTGTTAAACTTGAAATGGAATTTGAATCACAAATCCCAAAACAAACCAGAAGAAACGGGAGAGATAATCGCGAGGGAATTGATTATAGCATGGCTCAATGGTATCCTAAGATCTGTGAATATGATTTTGAAGGTTGGCATGTAAATCAATATGTTGAGCGTGAATTCTATGGGGTATGGGGGAATTTTGATGTAAAGATAACTCTTCCATCAGATTATCTTGTTGGGGCAACTGGAGTGATTCAAAATCCAAATGAAGTTATGTGCGGATATGAACTTGGTGCAGTTGATACGGTTATTTTCCCAAGCCAATGGAAGAAAAACTCAGCATCAAAATTCAAAACTTGGCACTTCAAAGCTGAAAAAGTCCACGATTTCGCCTGGGTTGCTGATAGAGATTATATTCACGAAATAACTTGGCTTCAGCTTGAAAACGATTCTGTTATAATACATTTGCTTTATCAACCTGATGTCTATATGCTTTGGCGTGAAACTGGAAAGTTTACAAAAGATATAATAAAACTTTACAGCGAATGGTTTTACAAATATCCGTATAAAAGTTTCACAGTTGCACAAGCTGGAGATGGAGGAATGGAATATCCAATGCTTATTATGATTACTGGAAGGCGCGGGAGAACAAGCATGATTGGAATTCTCGCTCATGAAATCGGACACATCTGGTTTTATGGATTAATTGGAAACAACGAGTCGAAAGAAGCTTGGATAGACGAAGGCGGGGCAAGTTTCGTAACGCCAAGAATTTTTAAAAAATTTCTCGGCGAAAAATGGAATGATTTTGTTGGAATTGATAAAGTGTTAAGACCAAACTCAGACATTTATGGTGGATATAGAAACTACATAAGATTTTCAAACCTCGGATATGAAGAACCTGTCCTTTTACATTCCGACTTTTTCCGTGAACCAATTACATATACGAACGCTGTTTATGGAAAAGGTGCATCAGTTTTTGAAATGCTTGAATATGTCGTCGGCGATAGCGTTTTTGATAGAATAATGAAAGAGTTCTTTAAAGAGTGGGTTTTTAAGCATCCGACGACAAAAGATTTTGAAAGGACAGCCGAGAAAGTAAGTGGAATGAAGCTTGATTGGTTTTTTGATCAATGGCTTAAAACGACAAGAAAGTGTGATTATTCCATTGAAAATTTCTCTGGAAAATGGGTAAGTGAAGACGGGCTGAAAAAATACAAAATCAAAGTTAAACTTCGCAATCGTGGGCAGATAGTTATGCCCATCGACCTTTACATTTACTTTGAAGATGGGACATATCAAAAAGTGATAATACCGCTTGACATCCAGCTCAAGGCAAAAAAAGAACCCAATGCAATTATCCTCCCTCCCTGGTTTTGGGTTAATCCAATTTACGAGTTTGAACTTTCATTTGATAAAGAAGTGAAAATGATTGAAATTGACAGCAGGCTGATGTTAAGAGATGTAAATAGGTTGAACAATAGAACAGGAATTTTAAATAAAGTTCAATTTAAATTTTTAGAGCAAACTCAATTAAATCCCCCTCTTGAAAAGTATTGGTTCAGCATAAGACCTTCAATTTGGTTTGCCCAGAGAGATGGGATAAGACCGGGATTTTTCACAAATGGTGCTTATCTTTTTGATTACTATGAGACGAAATTTGGTTTATGGTTTAATACAAAGACGAGAAATTTTGATTATATGTTAAGTTACAATAACAACATCCTGCCTGTACTCGGAAGATTAAATGAATTTGGATTTGAATTTTTCAAAATCCATGGGGTGAGAAAATTTTATTTTGAAATTTCCAAGAGCATAAGACCTCTATATCTTACGCTTCCGCCGTTTTATAATCTGTTTATTTTCTTTGAGCACACTTCACTTGTTGAAAGGAAATTGCCGTTTTTAAATTTAAAATGGGAAACTGGAAATTTTAATCTGGTCGGTTTCAAGTTTTCAGCAAACACACAAACTGGCAGGACATTTTTACTTGGAAATATATTTTTCAAGACAACCACAGCCAATAGCTCAAAAAACTTTACCAACATTTCAATTGAGCTTATACAGAGAACAGTTTTACAAACGCTTGAGCATTCGCTTCGTTTCTTCTTTGCAAACTCATATGGACAACCGCCGGCACAAGAAAAATTTTATTTCATCGCAAGCCCGCATGAGCAATTTTTCAACCAGACGTTCAGAATGATTTATCTTATTGATGAAAAATTTTCACGAAGGACAAATCTATTCTTGAAAGGTGGCTTAAATCTGCGCGGTTATTTTGACAGATTTGACATTTGGATTACGAGAGGTAGTGCTGTTAATTTTGAATTAGTGTTTTTAAAATCCCAAAGTTTTCATTTATCAATCTTTTACGACATTGCGATTTTTAAGTGGGCGATAGAAACACCACCGATTTCACAAACACCAAAATTTGAGGAGATAAAAAAGATTGGTTCATTAGCATATAATTATGGCTTTGAAATCAATCTCCGACCATTTATATTTATTCCATCAGTTACTGAAAATTTAATAAATTCATTCAACCGTTTGAACATAAACTTGGTTTTACCGGTTGGACGTACCGGAGAGGCACCAAAGTTTAGATGGGCTCTTGAAATAAAAGTTGATAGATAACATGAAACGAACTTTTCTAATTTTACCGATAGCACTTTTAATAATTTTTTACTTCGTCGCGAGGGCAATTCCCAAAAACGATTTTAAATTTGAAAATGAATATCTTGAATATCACGGGTATTGGGGCTTCATAAATCTCGGAAGCATAAAAGTTTGGACAGAAACAAATGGAAATTATATAAAATCACGATTTCAAATGGATTCAAATCCTTGGCTTTTCTTTATAAACATTCATTATGGTTTTGAAAGCGAATTTAGAATTGACTCACTTCTTGATGCGAAATTTTTAATCTATGAGACCAGAAAAGGTAGAAAAATTGTGACAATTTTTGAAAGAAAAAGCAACAAGATAATCGCCACGCAAAAAGATGTTCAAACCGGTGAAATTATTGAGGTATCTGAAAAGGAGGAGAGAAGTTATTATAATGGAATTGCTTCATTTTACTTGACGAGAATGCTTCTTGGATCAGGTGAGAATCTTACAATTCCAATTTTGATTCAATTCAATGTTAAAGATGTTAATCTAAGTTTCCCGAAGGAAAACGCAAGCATTAGGTTTTTAAATTCAACAGTTATTACAAAAAAGGTAAGTGGCTTTATTCCGTTTGTGGCAGAAGAAATAGCAGGTGTAACAGGTGATTTTGTCGCTTATTATTCGGATGATTCAGCAAGAATTCCTATAAAAGGATACTTTAAAACATCCGTTGGAAACGTAAGAATCGAGCTTGTTAGATGGGAGAGAAAAAATTGGCACCCGCCACAAATCGTAGACAAAAAGTAAAAGGTTTTAAAAATGAAAGTACTTGTCACAGGTGGAACAGGTTTTATAGGTAGTCATCTCGTTGACAAACTTTTAGAGCGCGGGTATGAAGTTAGGTGTATTGTCAGAGATACAAGCAATTTAAAATGGCTTGCTGAAAAAGATGTTGAAATTTTAAAAGGTAGTTTATTTGATTTTGATTTTTTGAAGAAAGCAGTTAAAGATGTTGATTATGTTTATCATATTGCTGGCGTGACAAAGGGCAGAAACTATGATGACTATTATCGTGGCAATGTTGAAACGACAAAAAACTTGTTGGAAGCATCTCTTGAAAACCAAGGTTTGAAAAGATTTATATTAGCAAGCAGTTTGGCAGCGGTTGGTCCAGGTGATAATTCTACTCCCGTTGATGAAACTAAGGATTACAAACCTATAACTTCATATGGCAAAAGCAAAGCGGAAGCAGAGAAGCTCGCTCTTTCATTTAAAGAAAAATTACCTATTACCATAATTCGTCCTCCCTCTGTTTATGGTCCCCGCGACACATATACATTTGAATTTTTTAAATATGTTAAATTTGGATTTTTGCCAGCAGTTTTGCCTGATGAACAAATTTTAAGTCTGGTTTATGTTTCTGATCTCGTGGATGGTTTTATTCTCGCAGGTGAGAGTGAAAGAGCGATAGGTGAGATTTATTTTATTTCAAGCGAAGAAATTTACACTTGGAGAGAGATTGAAAGTGCGGTTTTAAAAGCTATTGGCAAAAAAGTTGTGCGTGTGAAAATCCCAGAGCCAGTTTTATATTTTGTATCATTTTTATCTGAGATAATCTACAAGCTACGGGACAAAGCATCTCCTTTGAATATTGAAAAGATAAAAGACCTAAGGCAAAAAAATTGGGCTTGCTCAATTGAAAAAGCTAAAAAAGAACTCGGCTATAATCCCAAAGTTTCACTTGAAGAAGGAATGCAAAGAACAATAAAATGGTATTTTGAAAATAAATGGCTTTAAAAATTCTTCCGTTCGTTTATGATCTCTTGATGTCCCCCGTAGAAAAACTTGGTTTGCAGAAATTAAGAAGAAAAATTTTAAACTTAGTCAGCGGGGATAGAATTCTTGAGATCGGGGCTGGAACTGGGCTAAACATACCTGTTTATCCAAACGGGAAGAAAATCGTCTGTATTGAGCCGAAATTCGGAATGATAAAAAAGGCAATTAAGAAAGCGGAAAGGCATGAAAAGAAGGTTTATTTTGTCTGTTCGGAAGTTGAAGCATTACCATTTAAAAATGAAACATTTGATGTTGTTTTTGCAACTTTTGTGTTTTGCGAAGTTAGAAATCCAGAAGGAGGTTTTAATGAGATTTTAAGAGTTTTAAAACCAGGAGGGAAATTGATCCTACTTGAACATGTGAGACCAAATGGAAAAATAATTTCAAAAGTTTTTGATATTGGGAATAAAATAACTTCAATCTTCGGCGAAAACATAAATCGCGAAACTGTTGAGATCGCAGTTAAATCCGGTTTCTTGATTGAAAAGGTTGAAGATATATATGATGGAATTGTAAAGTTGATAATTGGCGTTAAACGAACCAAGGTTGAAATTTTTGGAAACAATGATTCATCACCGAAAACTTAATAAACTGATTCAATCACAATATCAACTTAAGGTTTATAAAGTTTATCAGGCTTTTCTGCGATCTCAATTATCTTACCGTGTCAAGAAATAGAGTGCAAAAGTTTGTGAGGCATTTTTTTGTTTTGATTTCAAGAAATTTATTTAGTATATTAACAAAAAGCTGGAGAGGTGCCCGAGTGGCCGAAGGGAGCCGCCTGCTAAGCGGTTGTACCGCCAAAAGCGGTACCGAGGGTTCGAATCCCTCCCTCTCCGCAAAATTTTTTACATTAAGTAAAATAAATTTAACAGAGGGCAACATGGCAAAATCTAAAAAACCAAAGACGACAAAAGCCAAAAATAGATCTACTATAAAAACATCTGAATTGAAAGTTGGGCAAAAAGCTCCAAATTTTACACTCCCCTCTGACACAGGAGAAAAAATTTCACTAAAAGATTTTCGCGGTAAGAAAGTTGTTCTATATTTTTATCCTAAAGACGATACACCGGGATGCACAAAAGAAGCTTGTTCCTTCAGGGACAATATAAATCTGATCCTTGAAAAAGGTGCCATTGTTATTGGGGTCAGTGCTGACAGCGTGGAATCACATAAAAAATTCAAAGAAAAATATAATCTTAATTTTCCGCTCTTAAGCGACGAAAAACATAAGGTTCTTGAAAAGTATGGCGTTTGGAAAGAGAGAAGTCTTTACGGCAAAAAGTTTATGGGAACTGAAAGGACAACATTTATAATTGATGAACAGGGGAAAATTGCACATATATTTAGAAAAGTCAAAGTTGATGGACACACTGAAGAAGTTCTGAAGAAACTTGATGAATTATCGCAAAAAGTCAGCGCGTAAATCTTAATGAGCCGTGCTTGAAATACCAAAATTTTATGAAAATTTTCTCGCAAAAGTTTCAAATGTTAATCTGAATTCCCTCCGACAGTTAAAGGGAATTGGCGAGATCGTTTCCGCAATGTCAGAGTATTTCACCAGAAAGAACCTTCGCAAGGAATTTGTTTTTTATGACTATCTAAGCAATCATGAAGTCCAAAAGGGTTATCTCGTTTATTTTACAACTACAAATTTATTGAAAGTTCATGTCCCACTTAACGAAATCTCTCAATCTGGATTTTTCAAAGGCAAGAAAAAATTAGAGATACTTGATATAGGCACAGGGCTTGGCACGGTTGTAATGGGGATGATAATATGGATGCATGAAAATATCAGATATTTTAAAAATGCAGAAGTTAAGTTCGTTGCACTTGACAAGGTTGAACAAAACATTCAAAAGTTTCAAGAAATTTTCGAAGTTTTTATAAACGAACTTAAAAATCATTATCATCAAACGATAAAAATACAAATTGAACCAGCAATCTTTGATATTGAGCATGCCTTTGAGATGTTTGAAAAAAGATTTGATCTAATAACAGTCGCCAACACTTTAAACGAAATAGCATACGAGAAGAGAAACAAACTTCTTCGCCTTATCAACGCTGGAATAAAAGACGATGGTTTCGTGATTTTAATTGAGCCAGCTCTTATGATAACATCCCGCGATCTTCTTGATTTTAGAAATAGAATGGTCAAACAAGGTTTCTACATCTACTCGCCTTGCTTAAGAAATTCAAATTGTCCTGCGCTTGAAACGGAAAAAGATTGGTGTCATACCGAGATAGGATGGAAACGCCCAGAATTTATACGCCAAATTGATCTTGTTTCAGGAAATTATAGGAAATCACTTAAATTTTCATATATAGTCGCAAGCAAGCGTGATTTAAATTTAATTGATTTCGTTGTCGGTGAAAGAAACTTCAAAGATTATTTCAGAGTCGTAAGCCAGCTCATCATTGAAAAAGGAAAAAAACATTGTTATCTTTGCAATGAGATCGGAAGATTGCACTGCGTTAAGCTTGATAGAGTGAACTCTCCGAAGAATGAAGCTTTTGACGAGATTGAAAGGTATGAAATTATTCACTTGAAAAATTTTGAAAAGACGGACGAAGAGATTAAAATTACTCCCGATACGGAAATTGAAAAAATTTTAAATAACGAAGGAAGATTTTAAACAAAAAGGTATGAGAAATGCGAGTACTTGACCTTTACATTAAGGGTGGATTAGTAATGCATTTAATTTCAATCACACTAATCCTTATGATTTATGTCATAATTGAAAAGTTTCTAACAATCAAAAAAGCAAAGGCAAATGTAAAAGAGTTCATAATAAGCATCAAAGGACTCCTCAAATCTGGAGACATCCCGGAGATAATAGATTACTGCAACACTCATAACACCCCAATTTCAAGGATATTTAAACAGGGTTTGTTAAAGTATGGTTTTGGAGAGGCGAAAGTCCGTGAAGCGATAGAGATGGCTGGAAGAACAGAGGTTTTTAACCTTGAGAAAAGATTAAGCATACTTGCAACGATAGCCGGAGTTGCGCCTTTGCTTGGATTTCTTGGGACAGTTGCAGGGATGATAAATGCTTTCATGACAATACAAGCACTCGGTGGTATCGTCTCCCCTTCTGACCTTGCCGGTGGAATATGGGAAGCGCTCCTTACCACAGCTTACGGATTGATAGTTGGCATCCCTGCCTATGGATTTTATAATTACTTTGTCACGAAAATTAATCGCCTCGTCCATGAGATTGAAATTGCGACGACGGAATTTATAGACATCCTAAGTTCAGAGGAATTCAAAAATCAGGTTAAATCGGAGAAATGAAATTTGAAACGAGAAATAAACCTCTTACAATTTTCACTTTTGCATCGCTCACGGATATAATTTTACAATTGTTGATCTTTTTTCTTTTGACATCTTCTTTCATAACTCAATCTGGAATAAGAATTCAACTGCCCGTTTCTGAAACACGCGAGCAAATAAGCGATAGACATATAATAATCACATTAACAGCAGAAAATGAGATTTATGTCTTTGCTGAAAAGGTTTTAAAAGAAAATCTATCTTTAAAGCTAAAAGAGATCGCGGGCGAAAAAACAGATAAACTCGTCGTCCTTCGTGCTGATAAAAATGTCCCAATTCAAGAAGTTATTGATGTAATGGATATTGCCAAATCAACTGGATTGACAAGATTTGTCGTTGCAACACAGGTAAAATGAACATGGAAAGAGAAACTCAAATAAAAGCGACGATTTACACAACGATAGTTTGTATCATTATTTTCATCTTGATGTTGATTTACAAAATCACCGTTGATGTTGAAGAAACAGTTAAATTCACAGAAGTGGTTTTCATCCCACCAGTTGAAGAACAGATTCAACCGGTAAGTCGTGGCGGAGGAGCTCAAGGTTTGGGCAAGTCAGCAATGGCGATGAGAGCTATAAACCTTCCGAAAATAAACTTACCGACAAGATTTGTTTTAACAGAAGAAGAAATTTTACCGCATAAATTTGCAGAAAAGATTGATGTTATAGAAAGAAAAGGCGAAATAGAAGGAATTGGCTTCGGCGTTGGCAAAATCGGGACAGATGCAAGTTTGGGCAAAGAGATAAAACCAGAAATTGGCATTTCTAAAACGGGAAAAACTGGAATTGGTGAAATAAAAAGAGATTTTGGAAGCGGACTTTCTCAAAAGCTTTCATATCATATTGAATGGGAAGGGAAAATCAACCGAGTTAAAGTTGGAGGTGAATTGCCAAGATTTCCACAAGGGGTAAAAGAATCAGCGATAGTAAGATTTAAAGTTGTTGTTCTTCCAGATGGAACTATTGAAAGGATCTTCCCTCTTGAAAAGGCAAATCCAGAATTTGAACGCTCCGCATTTGAAGCACTTCAAACCTGGAAGTTTAACTCAATAGAGGAAAAAGTCAAACAAAGTGGTATCATAACATTTAATTTCAGGGTTGAATAAAACTTCCCACAAAAATGGAGGGGTAAATTGGAGTGGATAAATGCAATTTTACTTGTTTTGATAATTTTTGGAATTATTGGTGTTTCCGAGTTTCTTAGAAAAATTTTTAAATTTAGTCCAGAGGTTACGAGAAAAGTCGTGCACATATCAGTTGGGGTTGTTGTTTTCCCGACACCGTTAATTTTCAAAAGTCCAATTCCAGTTATTGCCATTGCTTTGTTTTTCATCGTTGTTAATTTTTTAAGTTTGAAATTGAGAGTTTTCAAAGGCATTGATTCCGTTGAAAGGCAGACTTATGGAACAGTTTATTATCCTTTTGCTTTTTTGCTTCTTGTTCTTGCTTTCTGGAAAAATTATCCTGCGATAATTTCAATTTCAATGTTGATTCTTGCACTTGGAGATGCCTTCGCTGCTATCGTTGGAGAAAATGTGAAAAATCCCAAATTTTATAATCTCACAGGTGATAGAAAATCGCTCCAAGGTTCACTTGCAATGTTTATAACTTCGTTCTCGATTGTGTTAATTTTTTTAATTTTAACTAATAACTTAAAATTGTGGTGGGGTGAATTTTTAAATCTTTCAATTGAAAAGATTATTTTGATCTCGCTCTTAACAGCTTTATTTGTCAGCTTAGTTGAAGGGCTTGGTTCATATGGATTTGACAATCTTTTCATTCCGCTTGGTTCAGCCTTTATGATTCACGCGCTTGCAATCGCAGAAAAATTAGATCAATTTGCGTTGGCTTTCCTTTTGGGATTTTTAATCTCATCTGTTTCATATAGATTGAAATTTTTGAGTTTAAACGGTTCAGCTGCAACTTTCCTACTTGCTGTGATAATTTTCGGTGTTGGAGGATGGAAGTGGACTGTGCCAATTCTTACATTTTTTATCTTGTCAAGTTTGATCTCAAAAATTGGAAAAGAGCGAAGAAAGAAGTTTGATCTAATTTTTGAAAAGACAAGCACACGAGATATCTACCAAGTTTTCGCAAATGGCGGAATAGCAGGAATTATCGCGATAGTATATCATTTTTATCCTAATGAAATTTTCTACTACGCATATCTTGCTTCTATCTCTGCCGCAACATTTGACACATGGGCAACTGAGATAGGAACACTGTTTTCTTCAAAGCCAAGATTAATCACAACTTTAAAACCTGTTGAACCAGGAACATCGGGCGGAGTTTCACTCAAGGGTACAATTGGTGGAGTAGTTGGCTCTATTTTGATATTTTTAAGTGCTTCTTTTTGGATTGAGTTAGGTTTCTTTAAATTTTTGATCATAGTTTTTGCTGGGATAGTGGGAAGTTTTATTGATAGTTTTCTTGGGGCGACAATTCAAGCACAGTATAAGTGTAATGTTTGCTCAAAGATAACGGAAAAAGAGCTTCACTGTGATGGGATTGCAGATTTGATCCGTGGCAAAAAATGGATAAATAACGATTTTGTTAATTTTGTGTGCACAACATCTGGAGCAATGGCTGGACTTGTGCTAATGATAATCTAAATAAAAAACTTATCTCAATGCCGTTCAGATTCAACGAAGATATAGCAATCGCCGATGTAGCAGTTGAAGTATGGGCTGATACAGCAGAAAAACTTTTTGAAGATTCAGGACTTGCAGTAAGTGAGGTCATGGTTGACACGCAAACGGTTGAACCATTAATTGAAAAACATATTTCTTTAAATTCAGATTCAATTGAGATGCTTCTATACGACTTTTTGGGGGAGATTGTTTACTTTAAAGATGCCCATTCATTGCTATTCTCAAAGTTTGATGTAAAAATTAAAGATTCAAATATCTACGCAAAGCTTTGGGGTGAAACAATCAATCGTGAAAAACATCATCTTAGAATTGATGTCAAGGCAGTGACATTATACAGATTTAGCGTGAAGTATGAAAACGGAATTTGGCGCGCTGAATTTGTGCTTGATATTTAAAAAATTAACGAGGGAGTTAATTATAATCCCAACTAATACTTCTATTCGCATTATAGACATTGGAAATACTAATTCCTGCGAGGATTGAAAAACTTTAATCGGAGGGTATTTTATTGTGAGGATCCGATATACAGTCAAATTAACCAAGGGGCAAGTTAATTAAATATTTTGGTGAAATCTTGGACATAAAATGGGCAGTGATAGCTTTTGAAACAGTTTTATCAGGGGCGAGTAAGTTAATTTTACTCGCCCCTATTAGTTAATTCTGACTTGGGATTTATTTTAGCAGTTTTCTATATTTAGCGTATTTTTCCATTATTTTATCAACATAGTTTACTGTTTCCTGATAGTTGTTAAAATATCCACTTCTTGGTCGTCCACTTGCCCAAATGTATTTGTGAAGTGTGTAATAATCGTTTGAAAGGAGTGGTAGCATATTTCTTATTGTTTCCCACTTATTAGGGTCTTCTCCAAAATAAATTGCAAGTTGTTGGGCATCAAGAACACGCCCAGGTCCTGCGTTATAAGCGGCGAGTGCAAGTTTTAAGCTCTCGGTGGAGTCTAATCCTTTTGAATGAAATCTATTAAACTGGGTCCAAAGATAATGTATTCCAGCTACTATATTCTGCTCAGGGGTTTTATAATCATAAATATGAGAAACATTTAAAACAAGTTCTTCGCCTGTCTCTGGCATTATTTGAAGAAGTCCATAAGCACCCTTTGGGCTTACTGCATCATGCCTAAAGTTTGACTCCTGTTGAATCACAGCAATGATTAATCTCCAATCAAAGCCATATATTTTTGAATACTTTTTTATCAAAGGGAGGTACTCTTTTAAACTCTCTGGTATTAGAGAATTGTTGGGGCTTAACGATGGGTCGGAACTTTGTTCCTCAGAAGAGGAAAGATCATTTAACTGAGTTTGGGTGCCCTGACCTGAGCTATAGGTAGCGGACTTGAACTGAGGATGTATTCCACTACAACTTATTGCAAATGTTATACTAAAAAGAAAAACAATAACTTTATGCCCTGCTTCAGCGAGAGCTCTACTATTAAGTCGTCGGGCTTTGCCAGTTCGTCTCCGCTCTCTATTTGGAATAAAAAATTTCAACATAAAAAATTACCGACTTTGTTTTTAAAAAATCTCAAAAAAGCAAGGGTTAAAAACTTTGGGTCTTACAAAGTGGGGCGTATTAATTTAACCCTTGCGATTATAAAATGCAAAATAAACATCTTAAAATCTGTGATCTACACAACCCAACGCCGGAACGATTTTGATGATATCAACCTTAGGCAAGAATTTATTGATTTTCAATCGGTTTTTATTGTAAAAAATTCATTATTAGGCTTACCTTCACTTGAATTTTATCGTATAATTTGGTAAATTAATTCAGTTAGAATTGAAAATTACGAAAATTGGAGGTGGAAAATGCGTTTTTTGATCTCAAGCGATAGGCTAAAGGAAGCACTATCAAGGGTAAGTGCTGTCGTTCCTTCAAAGACAACCTTGCCTATACTCCAGGACATATTGTTTGAATTAAAAGGAAATACACTTTATCTAACCGCAACTGATCTTGAAATTTCAGTGCGGATGGCGATTAACCCTGTGGATGGAGAGGAAGATGGAGCAATAGCAATTCCAGAAGATAAGCTAACAAGTGTTATTAAGGCGCTACCTGAAGGCTTGCTTTTAAAATTCGAGTCACTTGATTCAGATAGAATTTTTATCACAACGAACAAGGGCGGGGAATACAAGATGAGTGCTGAACCTCCTGAGTCGTTCCCAGCAATCCCGGAATCAATTGATAGCACAGTTGGATTTGGAGTTACGATCTCTGGAGAAGTTCTAAAGGAGATAATAGAAAATACTGTTTTTGCGACCTCAAAGGAAGAACTGCGTCCCGCCACAATGGGTGTTTTATTTCAATTTAAAGAGAATGAATTTATCGCAGTTGCAACAGATGGATATCGCCTTGTTAAAATATCACGCAAAGGAGTAGCAAACTTAAAAGGTAAATCCAACTCTTCAGGAGTCATAGTCCCTGCTAAAACGCTTCAAATTATAGCGAAGTCAATTGAAGACGAAGATACTTGTGAAATCTCCATAAATGAAAAACATATTCAATTTTCAACCGAAAATATAACCATTATTTCAAGATTGATCGACGAAAAGTATCCTAATTATGAAAGTGTCATCCCGTATGAAAACAATAAAGAACTTATCGTTGAGCGAGATTTATTTCTTTCAACCGTGAAGCGAGTTTCTATTTTTGCAAACACAACTACTAATCAAATAAAGTTCACGCTTGATCCCAAAGGTTATGTAGAGGTTTCAGCTGAAGATATTGATTTCGGTGGCTCAGCTAAAGAGGTATTGAATTGCACATATAATGGAGATCCGATGGAAATTGGTTTCAATGCGAAATTTATAACCGATATACTTGGACATCTTGATTCTGACCGAGTTATATTTAAATTTGGAAGTCCAACAAGGGCAGCGATTGTTCAACCACATGAAACGACGGAAGACAGGGAAATTCTAATGCTTGTTATGCCAATGAGATTAAACGCTTAAAAGATGATTTTAAAATCAATAGAGATAAAAAACTTTAGGAATCACATTCACACTCAAATTGAGTTCTCTGACAATTTGAATTTGTTCGTCGGTGGTAACGCACAAGGAAAGACGAGTATACTTGAAGCGATTTCTTATCTTTGTTTAACGAAAAGTTTTAACTCAAATTTGGATTTATATGTTTTGAACTTCAATGCAAAGATCTTTGAAGTTTTAGGAAAGTTTCAGCTTGACAATGGACATGAAGTGATTGTTAAGGTAAACTTTGAAAATGGAGTCGGTAAAAGGGTTTTGTTAAATAAAGAAATTGTAGATAAATTTTCAATAATCGTGAACAAACTTCCAATTGTTATTCTCGCCCCCCGAACGAAAGAAGTTATCTATGGTTCCCCTGAAGATAGAAGAAAATTTTTTAATCTTTTTATCGCTCAATTAAGCTCTACCTATGCAGATGAACTCCTTGATTACCGAAGAATTCTTAAGCAGAGAAATAAAATTTTAAATGCCATAGCGAAAAACGAGATAAAATTTGAGCAAGGTCTTGAACTTTTGAATGTATGGAATGAAGAGTTCTTAAATTATTCGGCAAAGTTAATCTTTAAAAGAATGCAATTTATAAACGATTTCATTGGTGTTTTCAAAAATGCTTATTCAAATTTTGGTGAAGTTGAAAGCCCAGATATTGAATATGCCACTCAAATTCAACTAAACACACAAGATGATTTTGAAACCATAAGAGAAAAAATCAGGACAGAAATAATCAATTTAAGATCTGAGGAAATAAAACGAGGAATCACATTGATTGGACCACACAGAGACGAATATGTCTTTAAAATTAATGGACGTGAACTTAAGCGTTTTGGATCACAAGGACAAATGAAAACATTTCTCGTTGCGCTAACAATAGCGAAATTTTTTTACCTGAAAGAAAAAAAATCTGAAACACCAATACTTTTGCTTGACGATGTTTTTGCTGAACTTGATATTGAGAGAACACAGAAACTGCTCTCAATCGTTGGAAATATAGGGCAAGTTTTCATAACTGCAACTGATTTAAATATACCTGTGGAAGTTGAAAAAAGCTTCAAAGTAAAAAAATTTATCGTCAATTCAGGAAGAGTGTTTGATGCGTAAAAGAGGTCCAGTTTTATTTGGAAAGGCGTTGGATGAATTACTGAAAAATATGGGCGTTGAACGCCCGATTAAGGAAGGAATGGCTATTGAAAAATGGAATGAAGTCGTTGGTCCCCATATTGCAAAAGTTTCAAGACCTATAAGAATTGAGAATGGTGTTTTATATGTCGAGGTTACAAATCCGGCTTGGAAGCATCATCTTTTCATGTTAAGACGTGAGATAATCAATAAGTTAAACAACATGCTTAAATTTGATGCAGTTCGTGAGATTGTTTTCATCGACTCCGGAAATGATTTCTTAAAAACAAAATGATGTTTTTAGAAATGGCTAAAACTAAGGTCGTGAAAAAATCGAAGAAAGCAAAAAGCTCAAAATCATCAGAAGTCAAGGTTGAAAGAAAAAAAGATAAAGTTGAAAAGGAATCGCAAAAAGAATTAACCAAGCAAGAAATAGAAATTCCCAAAACTCAACCTTCAAATGGTGAAGGTAGCGAATATACTGCGGAAGCAATTCATGTTCTAAAAGGTCTTGAAGCCGTAAGGAAGAGACCAGCAATGTATATCGGAGATGTTGGCGTCAGAGGATTACATCATCTAGTTTATGAAGTCGTTGATAACAGCATTGATGAGGCACTTGCTGGATATTGTAAAAACATTGATGTTACAATAAACAAAGACGGTTCTGTAAGTGTCCTTGATGATGGGCGTGGAATTCCTGTTGATATTCATCCGGAGGAGAAAAAATCTGCGCTTGAAGTCGTAATGACTGTTCTACATGCTGGTGGAAAATTTGATAAAAGAGTATATAAGGTTTCAGGTGGCTTGCACGGCGTTGGTGTTTCGGTTGTGAATGCTCTTTCAGAGTGGCTTGTTGCCGAAGTTTATAGAGATGGGAAAATTTATAGACAAAAATATGAACGTGGCGTTCCAGTCACACCAGTTGAGGTAGTTGGAACTACAGATAAAAGAGGAACAAAAGTTACCTTTCTTCCCGATAAATTGATTTTCAAGAATATAAAGTTTGATTTTGAAAGACTTTCTGAAAGAATGAGGGAACTTGCGTTTTTAAATCCAGATGTAACGATAACACTTGAAGACAAAAGAACAGGACAAAAAGAAGTTTATCATTATACCGGAGGAATTGTTGAATTTGTGAAATATGTTAATTCGACAAAGAAACCGCTACATTCAGATGTTATTTACATAACTGGCGAAAAAGAAGGCGTATATGTTGATGTTGGCATTCAATACACAGAGGAATATACCGATACGATCCTTTCTTATGTTAACGACATAAATACGATTGAAGGTGGAACACATGTTAGCGGTTTCAAGTCCGCTTTAACAAGGACACTTAACAATTATGCGCAGAAAAATAACCTTTTGAAATCTAAGATTGAACTTACAGGTGATGATTTCAGGGAAGGTCTTACTGCTATAATAAGTGTTAAAGTTCCAGAGCCACAGTTTGAAGGACAAACAAAGACAAAACTTGGAAATAGTGAAGTTAAAAGCATTGTCGAGTCAATTGTTGCAGATGGATTGGCAGATTATCTTGAAAGAAATCCATCAACAGCGAAGAAAATTCTTGATAAATGCATTCGCGCAGCCGAAGCAAGAGAAGCTGCTCGTAAAGCCAGGGAACTTGTAAGAAGAAAAAACGCTCTTGATTCTGGTGGGCTTCCTGGAAAACTTGCAGATTGTTCAATAAATGATCCGGAACTTACGGAAATTTTCATCGTTGAAGGTGATTCCGCAGGGGGAAGCGCAAAACAGGCAAGAGATAGACAATTTCAAGCAATTTTACCGATAAAAGGTAAAATTCTAAATGTTGAGAAAGCAAGGCTTCATAAGATCCTTGAAAATCAAGAAATAAGAGCAATAGTCCAAGCGCTTGGCACAGGAATTGGGGAAGATGATTTTGATCCAGATAAAGCAAGATATGGAAAAATAATTTTGATGTGCGATGCTGATGTGGATGGAAGCCATATAAGAACTCTTCTTCTGACTTTCTTTTATAGATATATGCGTGAATTAATTGAAGCGGGAAGAGTTTATATAGCCCAACCACCACTTTATAAAATCAAAAAAGGTAAACTTGAATTTTATGCCTACAACGATGAAGAAAGGGATGAGATAATAGAACGATTGAAACAAGAAAAAGAACCTGGCGAGATAACGATCACGCGCTTTAAAGGTCTTGGCGAAATGAACCCAGAGCAACTGTGGGAAACAACAATGAATCCGGATAAAAGAACATTGCTTCAGGTTACCATTGAAAACGCAGCCGAGGCTGATAGGATTTTCTCTATACTTATGGGAAGTGATGTTGAACCGAGAAAAGAGTTTATTGAAAAGAATGCGAAATTTGTAAGAAATCTTGATATTTGAGATCTTTGAGCAAAAATTTAATTTTGCTCTTTTAAAAATTTTATCTAACGAATTAAAACAACGAAAACAAATTTTGAAAAGAAAGTAAATGGCAACAGTTCAAGAGAAAATTCAACCCGTAGAGATCGAAGAGGAGATAAAATATTCTTACCTTGATTATGCAATGTCTGTAATTGTCTCGAGAGCTTTGCCTGATGTCCGCGATGGTTTGAAACCTGTGCAAAGAAGGGTTCTTTACACCATGTATGAGCTTGGGCTTTTGCACAATAGACCTTACAAAAAATGCGCAAGAATAGTTGGAGAAACACTAGGTAAATATCATCCCCATGGTGATGCTGCTGTTTATGATACTTTAGTTCGTCTTGCTCAGGATTTCACAATGAGATATCCACTTGTTGATGGACAAGGTAATTTCGGATCAATTGATGGTGATTCACCTGCTGCGATGCGTTACACTGAAGCGAGGCTATCTGCGATCGCTGAGGAAATGCTTCAAGACATTGAAAAGAACACAGTTAATTTTCGTCCCAACTTTGATGAAACATTAAAGGAGCCAGAAGTTTTACCGACAATTCTTCCGAATCTGCTTGTCAACGGTTCAAGCGGTATCGCTGTAGGAATGGCAACAAACATCCCACCTCATAACTTAAACGAAATCGTTGATGGATTGATTGCACTTTTAAAAAATCCAGATTTGCCTATTGAAAAATTGATAAAATATGTAAAAGGTCCTGATTTCCCAACTGGTGGAATAATCGTCGGACTTTCGGGAATTAAAGAAGCATACACAACAGGTAGAGGAAGGATAATCGTCCGCGCAAAAGCAACCATTGAAAATTACAAAGGTCGTTCAAGAATCGTAATAACAGAAATTCCATATCAAGTTAACAAATCCTCGCTGATTGAGAAAATTGCAGAACTTGTTCAGAATAAGAAGATCGAAGATATTTCCGACATAAGAGATGAATCAGATAAAGACGGAATGAGAATCGTAATTGAACTTAGGCGAGATGCCCAACCGGAAGTTGTTTTGAATAACCTTTATAAACATACCAATCTTCAGTCAACATTTGGGGTTATAATGCTTGCGCTTGTGAATGGGGTGCCGAAGATTCTGAATTTGAAAGAGATGATGACGGAGTTTATCAACTTCCGGCTTGATGTGATCGTAAGAAGAACAAAGTTTGAACTCGACGATGCTGAAAAAAGAGCTCATATACTTGAAGGATATAAGATTGCACTTGATAACATTGATGAAATCGTTGAACTTATTAAAAAATCAAAAGATCCTGAAACAGCGAAGATAAACTTAATGAAGAAATTTAAACTTACAGAGATTCAGGCAAAAGCAATACTTGATATGAGATTGCAAAGATTGACGGGACTTGAAAGAAGCAAAATTGAAGCAGAATACAAAGAGACGATAAAGTTGATAGAAAGATTAAAGAGCATTTTAAGAAGCAAGGAGCTGCAAAAAGAATTGATAAAGGAAGAGCTGCTCAAAATTAAAGAGAAATACGGCGATGAAAGAAGAACGCAAATCGTTGAAGATGAAGAAGATTTCAGCGTTGAAGATCTAATAGCGGAGGAAGATGTTGTTATAACGATAACACATAATGGATTCATAAAGCGTTATCCAGTAAGTGGATACAGAAGACAAAATCGCGGAGGCAAAGGTATCACAGCAACTGCAACTCGAGAGGATGATTTCGTCGAACATATGTTCGTTGCATCAACGCATCACTATATTATTTTCTTCACGGATAAGGGCAAAGCTTATTGGTTAAAAGTTCATGAGATCCCCGAAGGTAGCAGAGCTTCAAGAGGTAGATCAATTTCACATCTTATCAACAAAGAACCGGATGAAAAAATAACCGCCTTTGTGGCTGTTAGGGAATTCAACGAAAACTTGTTCGTCACTATGGTTACGAAGATGGGATTTGTTAAAAAAGTTTCACTTATAGAATTTTCAAATCCAAGGAGAACTGGAATAATTGCTATAAATTTAAATCGTGGTGATCGCCTTGTTGATGCTCGCTTAACAGACGGAACTCAAGATTTAATAATTGGAACAAGAAAGGGAATGGCTATCAGATTTAACGAAAAAGATATAAGACCGATGGGTAGACAAGCAACAGGGGTTAGAGGCATTAAACTTGAAAAAGATGACGAAGTCATTGGAATGATAGCAGTTAAAAGACAAGGTACAACAATACTTGTCGTTACTGAAAAAGGATTTGGTAAAAGAAGTGATTTGAATGATTACAGAATTACCCATAGAGGTGGAAAAGGAATTATTACAGTTAAGGTTAATGAAAAAACAGGAGATATGATTGCCATAAAGGAAGTTCTGGACAATGATGACATTATGATTGTGACAGCAAAGGGTTATCTGATAAGACATCATGTTAAAGATATAAGAGTTATGGGCAGACAGGCTCAGGGAGTTAGACTTATAAAGTTAAACCACGGTGATTCAATTGCATCAGTTGCGAGCGTTGTTACTGAGGAAGAAGATTGATTTTTAAATCTCCGTAAATTAACTTTATCTTGCAAAATAAAATAAAAAGGTGATGCAAAAGTGAAAAAGAACAGATGGAAAATTATTTTGATTGTAATATCAATTGTAGGTGCTTTATGGTATCTTTACCCAACCTACAAAGACATGGGATATCAAAAGAAATTGAGTGCATTGAAAGGTGAAGATAGCTTAAAATTTGTTCAGCAACATCTTGATGATATTCAAAAAGTCAAGCAGAAAAGAATAAAACTTGGGCTCGACCTTCAAGGTGGAATGTATGTTGCGCTTGAAGTGGATGTAATTAAAATGCTTGATAACCTCGCAAAGAACAAGGATGAAACATTTAGACAAATACTTGCCGATGTTAAAAAAGAAGCGCTGGTTTCAGAAGAACCAGCAACATCAATTCTATTGAGGAAATTTCAAGAGAAAGGGATAAGATTAAGCAGATATTATGGTGATATTCGTCAAAGTGATGCCGAAATAATTTCAGAACTTGAAAAACAAGCAGAAGATGCGGTTGATAGAGCCCTTGAAGTTATTAGAAATAGAGTTGATAAATACGGCGTCGCTGAACCATCAATTCATAAACAAGGGGCAAATCGCATTATTGTTGAATTGCCAGGTGTAAAGAATCGGGAGGAAGTTAGACAACTCCTGCAAAGTACCGCTGTTCTTGAATTCAAACTTCTAAAACCTGTTGATGTCGCGATAAAAGTAATGCAATCTATTGATAATTATCTAGCTGGGAAAGGTATCTCTGATACCACGGACACCTCTCAAGTTGCAGTGAAATCAGACACAACGAAGAAAGACACAATAAAAACTATTGCATCTGAACTTGGCGTTGATACAACGACCGCTGGATTAGATGAATTTGAAAAATTTAAAAAAGAACATCCATTTTTTGCATATGTCAGAGTTGATGAGCAAACCGGCATTGGTTTCGTTAATGTGAGGGATAGAAGACTGGTTGACTATATTTTATCACGCCCGGCTGTACAAAATTTAATACCATCAGATTTTGAGTTTGTGTGGTCCGCTAAGCCTTTCACTGCTCAAGATGGTAATCAGTATTATAATCTTCTTGCTGTTAAAAAAGATCCAGAAATTACTGGGAAGGTAATAACTGAAGCAAGAGCGACTATTGATCCTGAAAATAATCTTCCGATAGTTATAATGAGAATGAATAGCGAAGGTGCGCGCGAATGGGCAAGAATAACAGGTGCAAACATAAATAAGCATATAGCTATAATTCTTGATGGAACTGCTTACTCTTGGCCAGTTGTGAGAACTAAAATAATCGGTGGAAGTTCGCAAATTGAAGGGCTTGATTCACCTGAGGAAGCACGACTTCTTGAAATTGTTTTAAAAGCTGGTGCATTACCGGCTCCACTTGAAATAATTGAAGAAAGAACTGTCGGTCCATCACTTGGTGAGGATTCAATCCAAAAAGGTTTAAACGCTGCGCTTTTAGCTTTCGCTTTGATAACATTGTTTATGATAGTTTACTATTCTACGGGCGGGATAGTTGCTAACTTGGCGTTGATTTTAAATATCACATTTATACTCGCAGTTCTTGCTGGCTTTAATGCGACTCTTACCTTGCCTGGCATTGCAGGAATAATACTTACAATAGGTGTTGCGGTTGATGCTAATGTATTAATATATGAAAGAATTCGCGAAGAGCTTAGCATCGGTAGAACACTTAGATCTGCTATAGATGAGGGTTATTCTAAAGCATTTAGCGCAATTTTTGATTCTAACATAACAACTTTTCTAACGGGATTGATTCTGTATAATTTTGGCGCTGGACCTATTCAAGGTTTCGCACTTACGATAATGATTGGAATTTTAGCTAACCTCTTTAGCGCAATTTTCATAACTAAAGTCCTATATGACATCTTAGCAGAGAAATATCAAGCAGTCATAAAATTTGGATAATTTTAAAAACAATTTCCGAGGGATTGAAAATGAGATTTATTGGCAAAACAAATATAAAGTTCATAGAGAAAAGAAAATTATGGTATACTGTCTCAGCAATTGTTATACTTGCTGGTTTAATTTCGCTTATTTTTCGTGGGATTCCACTTGGCATTGATTTCCTCGGTGGAACTGAAATAATTGTTAGATTTGAAAAACCTGTTTCAATTGGAGAAGTAAGAAACGCAATAGCTCAAATTGGGCTCGCTAAAAGCGAGATAAAAACATATGGAAGTCGCAACGAAATCTTGATACGAACATCTGAACAAGCAGAAGGAACCAAAATAAGCGAAATGATTTCATCTGCTTTGATATCTAAGTTCAAAGATAACAAAATTGAAATTTTAAACGAAGAAAAAGTCGGTCCGCGAATTGGAGCTGAATTAAGAAAGAAAGCAACTTACACGGTTATCCTGTCTTTAATTGTGATGCTCGTTTATATTGGTTTAAGATTTAAACCGATTTATGGGCTTGGTGCTGTGATCGCTCTCTTCCACGATGTTCTTGTTACACTTGGATTTTGCTCAATTTTTAGCACTGTACCATATTTAAATATTGAAATGAACCAAACATTGCTTGCCGCTTTGCTTACGCTTGTCGGTTTATCGGTAAACGATACCGTCGTTGTTTTTGATAGAATCAGAGAGAACTTAAAACTACACAAAGCAATGGATTTCGTTTCTCTTGTTAACAAAAGCATTAATGAAACTTTAAGCAGAACTATCATAACAAGTGGGACGACGATATTGGTTCTTATTGTTTTGCTTATCGTTGGAAGTGAAGTTACGCGTGGTTTCGCCTTTGCATTAATAATTGGTATGATAACAGGAACTTACTCGTCTATTTATGTTGCTAGTTCAATAGTTGTTGATTTTACTCTCGCAAGGCAAAGAAAAGCAGAAAAAGAGAAACTTTTAAAGAAACAGCCAGTTCCAGCTAAGTGAAATTTGAAACATAAACATATGAAATGAACAGCTCTGAGCAAATAATAGTGCTAAATAGGGAAAAATTTGTTGAGGTTTTAAGTGAACTTTACAGTGTTAGTAATTTGAATTTTTTGAAACGAAAAATTGCAGTTTTAAAATTATTATTTATGAATTTTCAAAAGGACCGTTTTGGCTTGTTGAATATTGACAGTGATGGTGATACTATTTCTTTACGCAAGGATATACTACTTTCAGAATTGGATCAAATTTTAGAAGCACGGACACTTGAGCGAGCAAAGTATTATTTAGAAAGGTTAATAAAAGGAACTAATGAAATTAAAACAAACAAAATTAATGATATAAACCTTTCAAGATGGAAAGAATATGATGAGATCATTACAGATAGCCTTTGGATTTTTGACAAAAGAGATAGCTCCGGCGCACATCTCGGATGGTATTGGGGGAATTTCATACCTCAAATCCCGCGACAAATAATGTTAAGATATACCAAGAAGGGTGATTGGGTTTTCGATGCTTTTGTTGGAAGTGGAACCACCCTAATTGAATGCCGAAGATTGGGTAGAAATGGAATTGGGATAGAATTAAATCCTGAGGTAGCTAAAAGAGCCAGTGAACTAATTAAAAAGGAGAAAAATCCTGACAATGTAATCACCGATATTATTACTGGTGATAGCAGGACAATAAACATTAAATCTATTTTAGAAAAATATGGTATTAATTACTTTCAATTGATGATTTTACACCCACCATACCACGATATTATCAAATTTTCAAATGATAAAAGAGACCTTTCAAATGCAAAAAGCATTGACGAATTTTTAAAAATGTTTGGAGAGGTGCTTGATAATATAAGTCCATATTTGGAAAAAGAACGATTTCTTACCCTGGTGATCGGTGATAAGTATTTTAAAGGTGAATGGATACCTTTGGGCTTTTATTGCATGAACGAAGTGCTA
This sequence comes from Candidatus Kryptonium sp., assembly GCA_039630395.1. Lineage (GTDB taxonomy): Bacteria > Bacteroidota > Ignavibacteria > Kryptoniales > Kryptoniaceae > Kryptonium. The sequence continues at coordinate 82,827 of JBCNVC010000001.1, forward strand.
AAAAGAGATTATTCTTTAAAAAGCATAATTGTGAAAAACTTTGAAGAAACACGGGGCAAAAGAAATCAAAAGGAACTTTGGAGATATAGGGCACTCGTTGGCGGATTTTATGTATTTAAACACGAATACATCTTCATATTCAAAAAGAAGAGATGATTAACTTATGCAAACTCATGTTTTCATAGTAAATGATGACACTTTCCCAATTCATTTGCGATATTTATTTGCTGGCACAGGTGCTGGAGATGAAGACAACAATATTTCTTTGTTAGCAGATATAAAAAGAGTTAGACCTGGTGATTTCGTTATTTTTTATATTGAAGCCACAACCAAGGTAAAAGGCGGCTTTTATGGAATCTTTAAAATCGCTAACCAGCAACCCTTAGTATTTCATACACCTGGACAAAATGGGTTTTCCCCAAATTTAAACAAGAAACTTATTTACAGAACATTAATAGAACCATATGAAGTATATTCAGAAGGAGTCCCAGAATGGGAAGCATTAGATAAGCTTCCAGTTTATGCAACTGAAATTCAGTGGAGTTTGATCTATAGAAAATTAAAAGGTAAGAGAGGCTGTACACCTTTGCTCCCTTGGGAAGCACAAAGATTAATTGATATGATAAGAAACAAAAATTCAGGTAAACCAATTGCTGGCGCTAACTTTAAGGGAGGGTTAGATTGGGATCCAATTGAAAGAAGGATAAGATTAGAACCGAAATCCGAAACTTACAATGATTTTAGAATTTTCAATTATAATGTTTTAAGTGATATATGTAATCTGCAGCGAGCAAAAAAATCTTACGAAATTCATCTTCAGTTATATTTCACAGAAAACATTGGATTTAATCCTCATTTAAATCCAATAGTTGGTCATAACTTAGTCTGGTTTGGGAATGAAGTTTTTTGTGGTGTTGGAATGCAAAAGATAGATATATTAACTATCTGTCAGGGCAATGAAAAAAGAGAATACCGAATAATTGAACTAAAAGACGAACCTATTAAACCAGATATAGTTGATCAAATAGAATACTATGTAAATTGGGCTTCACAAAGTTCTGGGAAACATTTAGATGGGGCATATTCTTGGAACATTCAACCTGTAATTGTTGCGCCTTCTCACAAATACAATCCCCCAAAATGGGATAAAATTGTCAGTGCTTTTAAAGGCTATAACGATAAAGGAATTTCAAAACCGATATTATATTTTGAATTCCTAGTCAATTGTGGAAAGAGTATTAGTTTTAATAGAGTGGATTATGAAAATTAAGCTTGAAAAACTCTATGCAACTAAAAACAAAAAGAGTTGATGATGTTGTAATCGTTGAAATTAAAGGAAACCTGATGGGGGGACCTGATTCACAGAAATTTAGAGATATTCTGCGCAAACTTCTCAACGAGGGAAGGAGCAAAGTTGTAGTTGATCTTAAAAATGTTAAAATAATTAACAGCGCAGGGCTTGGGACATTAATAAGTGGATTGACAACAATGCGAAATAGTGGTGGTGATCTTAGACTTGCAAATCCAAATGATAAAATTGAATCGCTTTTAAAGATAACGCGTCTAATAAAAGTTTTTGAAATTTACAACTCTATTGATGAAGCGATTGAAAGCTATAAAAAGAAGCCAAAGAAAAAGCAAATCAAACCATAATGCTAATAAAAATTCCTGATGGCGCTGTATGGGTTATCCTCGGCGCTCAATGGGGTGATGAAGGGAAAGGGAAAATCGTTGATCTTTTAAGCGAAGACGCTGACATTGTGGTTAGGTATCAAGGAGGTGCCAATGCAGGACATACAGTTTCATTCAATGGGAAAACTTACATCTTGCACCTTTTGCCGTCTGGAATTTTTCATCCAAATGTTGTTTGTGTAATCGGAAATGGTGTAGTGCTTGATCCAATTGCTTTAATGGAAGAAATTCAAATGGTAAAATCCGCAGGTGTTGATATATCGGGACGACTTCTGATAAGCCACAACGCTCATCTAATAATGCCATATCATAAACTTCTTGACAAACTTTACGAGCAAGGGGATGGCAAAATCGGAACAACTGGAAAAGGAATTGGTCCAGCCTATGTCGATAAATACGCAAGAGTTGGAATCAAAGTAGTTGACCTACTTGACAGAGAAATTCTCCGAAGAAAACTTCGCAAAAACATTGAATCAAAAAACGAAATCATAGAAAAAATTTACGGCGAAACGAAGTTTGATGTTGAGAAGATAATTGACGAATATATTGAGTTTGATAAAAAAATTGATGAATATGTCACTGACACCGCCGTATATCTAAATAAAGCAATAAAAGAAGGAAAGAAAATTCTCCTTGAAGGTGCACAAGGTGCTTTGCTTGACATTGACCATGGAACTTATCCCTATGTGACATCTTCAAACCCAACCGCAGGTGGAGCTTCAACAGGGTCGGGTATTCCACCAACAAAAATAAACGGAGTAATCGGCGTTATAAAAGCATATATGACAAGAGTCGGAGAAGGTCCATTCCCAACGGAATTAAAAAGCGAAATTGGAAACTACATAAGAGAGAAGGGACATGAATATGGAGCCACAACGGGAAGACCAAGAAGATGTGGCTGGCTTGATATCGTGAGTTTAAACTATACAATTATGATAAACGGAATTGAAAAACTCGCTCTGACAAAACTTGATGTCCTTGATGAACTTGATGAAATAAAAATCTGCGTTGCTTATGAATTAAACGGCAAAAAACTCAAAAACTTCCCAACTGATTCCGAAACTCTTTCAAAGGTTAAACCTATTTACGAAACCTTCAAAGGCTGGAAAACGAAAACTTCAAATATCAAAACCTACTTAGAACTTCCATCTGAAGCAAGAGAGTATATTGAAGCAATAGAAAAACTAACTGGGGTTGAAGTTTCAATCATATCGGTTGGGGCAGATAGATATCAAACAATTTTAAAATAAACACTACAAACATGCTGAAAACTGTAAACATAAAAAGATTCCTTGTCTTACTTGCGGTCGCCATCGCCCTTGGAATTCTTTACTATACAAATGTCATAGTTAAAAATCTTGAACAAAGAGAAAAGCAAATTGCGAATCTTTACGCAAAATCAATTGAATATATAGCTACAGCCCCGGGAACCTCCGAATTCACATTTATATTTAATCAGATAATTTTAACCATTGATTTTCCCGTGATCGTAACTGACAGAGATAGGAATCCTCTTTACTATAGAAACATTGATATTGATCCAAATTTGCCATCAAAACACAAGGAAAAGATTTTACGAAGTGAAATTGCGAAGATGGAGAAAACTTTTGAACCTATAAAGATAGTTTACGGCGACACACTGATTTTGAACTATGTCTTTTATGGAAATTCAAAACTTGTAGAACAACTTAAAATTTTACCATATATAATTCTCGTTGCTGCGGGGATTTTTATTCTAATTGGATATTTGAGCTTTAGTTACATCAAAAAAACTGAACAAAGCAACATTTGGGTCGGGCTTGCCCGAGAAACGGCACATCAACTTGGGACACCGCTTTCAAGTTTATATGGATGGCTTGAAATTTTAAGGACAAAAATTGATAACGGCGAAGATGTAAGTGATGTAATTCACGAAATTGAAAACGATTTAAACAAACTTAACAAAACAGCGCAGAGATTTTCAAAAATTGGTTCGAAACCTGAATTTGTGGAGGAAAAAATTTCAGATGTTATAAGTTCAGTCGTTAGATATTTTGAGAAGAGAATTCCTCACACCGGTAAAAAGATAGCGATCTCACTTAAGGGAGATCTTGAAGCAAAAGCCTTTATAAATCGCGAGCTATTTGAGTGGGTCATTGAAAACTTACTTAAAAATTCACTTGATGCAATTGAAAACAGCGAAGGAAAGATAGATTTTAAAATTCAAGAGAGGAAAAAATCTATCATAATTGATGTATCCGACACAGGGCGAGGTATAAACATGAAATATCGTAAGGATATTTTCAGACCTGGATACACAACAAAGAAACGGGGTTGGGGGCTTGGATTGAGCTTGTCAAAAAGAATAATTGAAGTTTATCACGGCGGAAAATTATTTCTAAAAGAAAGCAAACTTGGAAAAGGTTCAACTTTTAGAATAGTTTTAAAAAAATGAAATACGAAAAGATAAAATCAAAAATTGACGAGATAATCTCAGAGCAAAGTTTTTTGCGAAAAATTCTTTATGCTGGTTTAAACATTCTCCTTCTTCGCGCGTGGTATGTAAAAAGCGAAGTGCAGAAATTCTTTGTTTCAAAAAATGAAAAATGTAATGTCCTTGACGCCGGTTGCGGCTTTGGACAGTATTCATATTTCATAGCCAAAAAGTTTAAAAATTCAGAGGTCCTTGGAGTTGACATAAACGAAAGAAGAATAAAAGATTGCGAAAAATTTGCCAGAACAGAAAAAATTGAAAATTTAAAATTTGAAATTGCCGATCTTACTAAATTAAATTTCGCTGAAAAATTTGACTTAATACTTGCAATTGATGTCATGGAACACATTGAAGATGATGAAGAAGTTTTTAAAAATTTTTATAAAGCGATGAAAAAAAATGGATTGTTGATAATAAGCACACCGTCAAATCTCGGGGGATCAGAAGTTCATTCAGACGAAGACGAAAGCTTCATTGAAGAACATGTGAGAAGTGGATATGGAGCAGATGAAATTAAAAACAAGCTTGAAAAAATAGGATTTAAAAACATCCTTGTGAAATATAGTTATGGTAAGTGGGGGAATCTATCGTGGAAATTAATGATAAAACTTCCTGTTCTTTTGCTTGGGAAAAGTTTCGCTTTCGCTATTTTACTACCAATATATTATCTTATAGTTCTCGTCCCCGGTATCTTTATGATGTGGCTTGATACCAAAGTTGAAAACAAAAATGGAACTGGATTAATAGTTACAGCATGGAAATGAGTTAAGTTCTTCCAAATCTTTTATCAAGTTCCTCAAGCGAGATCTTGATTATTATCGGTCTTCCGTGGGGACATACATAGGGGTTTTGGGTGAGGAAAAGTTGATCAATTAAAACCTGAATTTCTTCTGATGTTAATCTATCTCCGGCTTTGATTGCAGTTTTACAAGCGAAGGATTTTGCGAGGTTTTCACGAATACTTAAATTTGGTTCGGCATTTGAATTTTCTTTGTAAAGTTCAATTATCTCTTGCAAAATCTTTTTCTCTGCTCCTTGCTTTATTTCTGGCGGGACCCCATAGAGGACAAGTGTGTTTTTCCCAAAAATTCGCAAATCGAAACCTAAGCTTTCAAGATGTTCTTTAAGTTCTTTCACGATCGCCATATCTGCCGGTGCAAGTTCAATTGTCTGAGGAAATAAAAGTTGCTGTGTAAATGGAGAGCCTGAATTCAACCTATCAAGTGCTTTTTCATAAAGAATTCTTTCGTGCGCAACATGTTGATCAATTATCATTATTCCACTTTTAATTTGAGCAATTATATATTTACCATGAATTTGCATAAATGATGTTCCTTCACTATCGCTTCTTTCCTCCGCTTGAGAAATTGTAGATTGAATTTCTTTTGATATCTTTTCAACTTTTTCAAGCCCGACCTTCGCTTTGATCCCTGTTTCTGCTTCTGGGAAGGAAGAAGCTAAAAATTCAAGTGAATATTGTTTTTCTTTTTGAATTTTTTCTTTTATCGGTTCCGTCAGATTTATCAATCTTTGCTTTATTTGTTCAATTTCTGACGATGTACGAAGTTTAATTCCACCAGAAGGCTCAAATTCAACTTCTGGAATCAGATTAAACTTTGAAAGGGAATGTTTTATAACTGCACGAACGAAATTATAAATTCCGTGCTCATCATCAAACTTGACTTCAAGCTTTGAGGGATGAACATTCACATCGACATGTCTTGGGTCAATTGAGATCATCAAGATAAAAGATGGGAAGTTTCCCTTTTCAAGTAAATGTTCATATGCGCTATAAACCGCGTGATTTATTGAGCGATTTATGATGTATCTTCGGTTAAGAAAAATAAACTGATCTGATTTCGTCTTTTTTGAAAATTCGGGTTTGCTTATAAATCCATGTATGCTTATGAATTCGGTTTTCTCATTCACGGGGATAAGGGTTTCAAAAAAATCATCTCCAAAGGTTTGTTTTATTCTTGTTTCAAGGTCTGTGGCTTCAAATTTTGATATAACCTCGTCATCGCTGATGAATTCAAACGATATTTCGGGATAAGCGATCGCAAATCTTATAAAAGCTTCATAGGCATGTCTAAATTCTGTGTGATTGCTTTTTAAAAAATTTCTTCTCGCAGGTGTGTTATAGAAAAGATTTTTAACCAGGATTGATGTTCCAACTGGATGCGCTGTTTTTGAAACCTCAATTAACTTACCACCTTCTATCCTGACGAGTGTCGCAAGTTCGTCATCTTGCGTTCTTGTTTTCATCTCAACTTTAGCAACGGCTGCGATTGATGCAAGCGCTTCGCCCCTGAAACCAAGTGTTCGTATGTTCTCAAGGTCTTCATAAGTTTCAATTTTACTCGTTGCATGTCTTTCAAATGCAAGAACCGCATCATCTTCACTCATGCCGCAACCATCGTCAATTACCTGAATAAGTGTCTTCCCTGCTTCCTTCAAAATTACGGTTATATTTTTTGCTCCCGCATCAATTGAATTTTCAATCAATTCTTTAACCACAGATTCCGGTCTTTGTATAACCTCGCCCGCTGCAATTTTGCTTGCTATTTCGTCCGGTAAAATTTTTATTCTTCCCATTTTAAAAAACAAAATTATTTCTGCTTTTTTGGCTTAAAATTAAAAATACAATCGCTGTGATCAACTCCAAAATTAAATTCCACAGTTCACAACGCACCCGACAAGACAAGATAAAGATAAAAAACAATACCAACAACTATCAACCACCAAATTAGAGATCTTCGTTTTCTTTCGGAAATCCCTATTCTCTGAAATTTTAAACTTCTTCTCAATCGCTCTTTTCTTTTGAGCTCCTCATCTTTCTCAGGCTTATAATACCTTGGGATATACTCAAAACGCAAATGTTGAGGTCTTTTGAAAAGCATAGCTTTAGATTAATTTCTTTACACCAAGTCCCGGCTCATCCGGGAGAATTAGTTTACCATTTTGAACCTTCACTCCTTCAAATGGATCGTTCGTTATTAAAAGATTTCCGTCAAGATCTGCGAAGTCAACAAGCGGTGAAATTTGAGCTCCAGCGGTTATCGCAACAGACGATTCAATCATACATCCAATCATCACTTTCATTCTCATTGCTCTTGCTGTGTTTATCATTTTTATTGCTTCTCTTATCCCTGTACATTTCATAAGCTTTATATTAATTCCATCATACGCCTTTCCTAAAACTGGAACATCATAGAGACGAACACAGTTCTCATCAGCAATTATTGGAATATCAACTTTATCTCTAAGCCATGCAACGGAGTCAAGATCATCAGCAGGCATCGGTTGTTCAACAAATTCAACTCCTTCATCTTGAAGCCACTTAACTTTTTCAAGCGCGATTTCTTTAGTTTTCCATCCCTCATTTGCATCAACGCGAATTGGTTTATCGGTGATCTTTCGGATTGTTTTAATTATTTCCTCATCGTTTTCAAGTCCAAGTTTAACTTTTAAAATTGGATATTCCTCGGCTTCTTTGACCTTACGCTCAATCACTTGTGGTTCGTCAATTCCAATTGTAAATGATGTTATCGGCGTTTTCCCTTTGCTGAGTCCAAAAAGTTTATAAATCGGAACATTCAGAAGTTTTCCCACAAGATCATGAAGTGCTATATCGATTCCGGCTTTAGCAGATGTGTTTCCAGGTTCAACTGAATCAACATAATTTAAAATTTCATCAATGTTAAATGGATCGTCAAATTGTGAAAGGTCAACTTTGCTTAGAAATTTCTGCACCGTTTCAATGTTTTCGCCATATCTTTGAGATGGGGACGCTTCACCATAGCCAATTATTCCATTGTGTTCAATTTCAATAAGAACAACCCAATTTGATGTTCTCACACCTCGTGTTATTTTGAATGGATGTTTAAGTTTAAGTTCAAACGTGCGATATCTAAGAAACATTTTTGATGATCTTTTTATTTGAAAAATGTTAAAATTGCAACTGTGATTAGAAGAATGGCGAAAAGTTTCTTAAGAAGTTTTGATTTTGTCCTGTAAGATGCCTGAGCCCCAAGGCGACTCGTCAAAATTGAACCAAGCAAGATTGGGATTCCCGCCGTGTAATCAACAAAGCCAAGTGTTCCAAGATTTTCAAGTTCTGGTTTCCCAAAACCATTGAGTATATACCCGAGCGTTCCAAAGATTGAGGTTAAAACTATGATTGAGCTTGATGTTCCAATTGCTCTTTTTATAGGAATTTTCATAACGCTGTTCATCACCGGAACAAGCAAAACCCCACCACCAACGCCTGCGAATATGGAAATTACACCAGCGATCAACCCCCAAAAAATGGACGAAATCACACTTACATTGCTTTTGTAGTTTGCTAAATTATCAATATCAACTTCCGAATTTCTATCAATAAGCATTCTGATTCCAGCTAAAATTATAACGACAATGATAAAGGTTCTAATAAAGTTTCCAGAAACAATAGAAGCAATTTTGCTCCCGACCAAAGCGGAAACAACCGAAGCAAATCCCATCGTAAATGTTAAGTTCCATTCAATGTTTTTATTTTCGTATTGTTTTATTGTGCTTGAAATTGAAGTGAAAATTATGGTGAACAAACTTGTTGCAACCGCAATTTTAGGAATCAGATCTGGTGAAATCCCGGTTCCGGAGTAATAATACATCAAAATTAAAACAAGGATCACACCACCACCGATTCCGAAAAAACCAGCGAGGAAACCAGCGAAAAGACCAGATATGAAAAGCAATAAAACTTTCCACAAGATCATTTCAAGCTCAAAATAGAATTATAAGTTTTTTTCTCTTTTAAAATTGAAATTGCTGTTTTAACTTGCACATCGTTCGGAAGAGCCCACGCTATGAGCTCGTCTTCATATTTATACCTTGAAAGTATCTCACGCATGAGTTCCCTTGCGATCTCATCGCGGTAAAGATTAAAGAAATCAATTCTGTTTCTTTTCATTCTATTTAGTGCTGTTTCAATCGTTTCAAGGTAGCCATTTTTATATTTTTGTCTCTTTGCGTATTCAACCGCTTTTTCAAGGTTTATCTCAAAACTATCTTTAAATGTAAAGTTATTTTTCTCGACGAATTTTTTAAATTGTTCAATAATTCGCTCATTTATTTCAAAATTTTCCGGCAATGTTTCTTGTTCAGCGGCGAAATAATTTGCGAATTTAAAAAATAATCTTTTCTGAACAAGCGATTCAACAAAATCACTTCGTCTTACCTCAGGGACAATTGTGTCAGGCATTATTCCACCTTGCGCATAAACAATTCGACCGTTTTTGGTTTTGAAAATTTTCTGTTCAGAATCTGGCTTTGAAATAAAAACGCCACCAGGCTTGTGAAAGTAATCAATTTCCTGAATGCTGCGACCGCTCGGAGTATAATATTTTGCAGTTGTTATCTTGAGAAAAGTATTATAGGAGAGATAACTAATCGTTTGCACAAGACCTTTCCCAAATGTCTTTGTGCCAATAATTACCCCGCGATCCAAATCTTGAACTGCTCCAGCAACTATTTCGCTTGCGCTTGCGCTCGAATTATTTACAATAATGCATAGCGGAACATCTGGAAGAATTGGTTTTTCGTTGGAATAATAATTCCTCATAGCCTCTGGTTTTCGACCGCGAGTTGAGACAATCAAGCTTCCTTCTGGAACAAACTTTTCAACCACATCAACGGCAGCATCAAGCAATCCCCCAGGATTATCGCGAAGATCTAATATCAAACCTTTTATTTCACCTTTTGCTTGTAAATTTTTTATCGCTCGTCTTAACTCTTCACCTGCATTTCTTGAAAAGCGTTCAAGTTTTATATATGCGATCCCATCATCAACGAAATCGGAATATACAATGCTTTTAACTTCAATATCAACTCTCGTCATTTCAAAAACAAGCGGACTTTTAAACCCTTCTCTCAAAACTTTAAGTTTTATTGGAACCCCGGATTTACCAATTAAATAAGTTCTAACTTCTTCAAGAGGTTTGTTTTTAACAATTATGCTGTCAATTTCAATAATAACATCCCCAACCTTTATCCCAGCTTTATCAGCAGGATGACCCTTTGAAACTTTAACAACGACAATCTGATCGTCAAATTTTGATACTGTTATTCCGATACCTCCGTATTTCCCCATCGTTAAAGCATCAACATCTTCTCTATGTTTCTCATCGATGAAAACAGTGTATGGATCAAGTTCACTTAACATTCCTTTTATTCCTGCTCTCATAAATTTTTCGGGATCAACCTCATCAACATAGTTTAAGATCACCTCTCTATAAATCTTTCCAAAGATATCTATGCTTTTATCTATCTTGAAGAATATATCATCCTTCCTAACTTGAGAGAATTCAAATCGCACAAGCAGAGCGAGAGCTAAAAGCCCAAAACCGAAGAAGAAAATTTTGCGCTTCATTTTAATTTCGTTTTTAATTTTTCAAAAACGATTTCCCAAATTTGTCCGCTTATTTCCTCAATTCCTCTTGTTCCGTCTATGACGATGAATCTATCACTTGATTTTGAAATTTCAAGATATCCGTATCTAACTCTATCGTAAAACTCAATCCCTGAGTTTTCCATCCTATCAAATTCGCCGTATTTTGCTTTTTTTCTTTTATAAATTTCATCAACTGGGATATCAATCAAAAATGTAATATCAGGAGTCAGTCCAGCTGATGCGAGTTCGTTTATTGTTTTAATTTTTTCTATTTCAATTCCCCTACCGTAACCTTGATAAGCAAGGGTTGAATCATAAAATCTGTCGCATACGACGATTTTGCCCGAATTTAACGACGGAATTATTATTTCCTTTACAAGTTGTGCACGACTTGCTGAGAATAGAAATAGCTCTGTAACTGCATCCATTTCCTTGTTTTCAGAATCTAACAAAATTTTGCGTATATGTTCGGAAATCCTTGTTCCCCCTGGCTCACGGACGAAAACGACATCTAATCCAAGATTTTTCAACTTTTTAATTAAAATTTCCGCCTGCGTTGTTTTTCCGCAAAGATCAACCCCTTCAAAAGTTATGAACATTTTTATTTAAAATTTTACTTGAAAATAATTTCCTTGCCTCGCTCGGCTGATTTATATATTGAGTCAACAATTTTCATTCTATAAAGAGCATCTCTTGCACTTGAAACAAGTGGATGAAGATCTCGTACAGCGCCAAGAAAATGTTTGATTTCATTTTCGTATGCTTTCCAATAAAGAATTTCTGGCTTGTCCATCTTCTCAGGCGCAAGATTAACTAGCTTTCCCTGTATATCCTTATAGATTCTAAACGGATTCAATTCCCCGGTTCCTTCGGTTCCAAATATATGCAAATAAAAAATCGGCTTTTCAAATTCATAAGTCCAACTTACATCAATGAAAAGAGTTGCCTCGTTTTTGAACTTAAGAAGGACAATAGCGCTGTCTTCAACAGATTTGGTTTGGTGTTTGTAACAAACTGAGCTGACACTTTTAACTTCTGGATATCCAGCCATCCATAGTGCAAGGTCAAGTATACTGATACCGAGGTCAAGTATAACTCCACCACCAGATTTATCTTTGCTTAAAACCCATTTCTTGTCGTTTGGTTTCTTGAACCATCCAGCTTTGACATAAAAAACTGAACCAAGTTCCCCTTGCTCAATGAATCCTCTCATGAGCATAGCATCAGGTCTAAACCTTAAATTCATCCCAACCATGACCTTGCGATTGCTCTCTTCAATGGTTTTCACAACATCCTCGGTTTCCTTATATGTTCTCGCAAGTGGTCTTTCTACAAACACATCTTTGCCAGCTAAGACACAAGCCTTTGTCATCTCGGCGTGTAAGTTGGTTGGCGTAAGGATTTCAACTGCTTCAATTTCATCAACTTCTTTAAGCATCTTTTCGTAATCCGTATAAAAGTATGGGACATTATATTTTTCAGCGAGCATCCTAGCTTTAGCTTTATCAGTATCACAAAGAGCGACGATTTGCGCATTTTCAAGTTTTGAAAGTATCGGTAGATGAACTGCTTGGGCTATCCCACCAAGTCCAATTATTCCAAGTTTAACCTTTTCCATGCTTTTCAACCAATTCTGTTTTTTGTGAAGTTTGAACTTTATCAAACTCAAATTTTTCGAGAATTTTTTGCGCTATTCCTTCGGGATCAAGTTTAAGCATATGCCAAAGTTCGGCTTGGGTTCCGTGTTCAATAAATTCATCAGGTATCCCATGAATTAAAAACTTAACATTTGTAATTCCCTTTGAAGCTGCGTATTCAAGAACTGCGCTTCCAAATCCACCATGGATTGTGTTTTCTTCAACGGTTACAATTTTATCAAATTTATCAAAAATCATATCAAGAAGCGCTTCATCAAGCGGTTTGACAAACCTCATATTTACTACCATCGCATCTATTCCATATCTTTTAAGTATCTCAGCAGATTTTAAACTTGGATAGACCATACTTCCGATAGCAAGTATTGCTATGTCGTTGCCTTCTTTTAAAATTTCGGCTTTTCCAATTTCAATCAGATCAAAATCGTTTTTAATTGGGACACCGATGCCACTACCTCTTGGATATCTTATAGCTACAGGTCCTTTGTTGTAAATTGTTGCGGTATATAACATATCTCTCAATTCACTTTCATCTTTCGGTGCCATTATCACCATTCCTGGAATAAGTCTCAAATAGCTCAAATCAAAAGCCCCATGATGCGTTGGACCATCTGCTCCCACAAGCCCAGCTCTATCAATTGCAAAGATTACATGAAGATGTTGAAGAGCAACATCGTGGACAATTTGATCAAAGGCTCTCTGTAAGAATGTTGAATAAATTGCACAAATTGGAATATATCCTTCTGTTGCAAGCCCAGCTGCAAATGTCACGGCATGTTGTTCAGCTATTCCAACATCGAAAAATCTTTCTGGGATTTCCTTCGCTAAGATGTTAAGCCCTGTCCCCTCGGGCATTGCTGCAGTAATACCAACGATTTTACTATTCATTTTGGCAAGTTGAACGACGCTTTGACCAAAGATCTTCGTGTAACTTGGCGGCTCAGGTTTATCACTTTTATACATCTTACCTGTGATTTTATCAAATGGGGTCACGCCATGATATTTTTGCTCATCTTCTTCGGCTGGCTTATAACCTTTGCCTTTCTGAGTTATGACATGTAGAAGTATTGGACCGTTAAGATTTTTTATTTCATTTAAAATTTTCACTAACTTAGCAATGTTATGACCGTTCACCGGACCAAAATACCTAAATCCAAGAGCCTCAAAAAGCATCCCTGGCGTTATAATTGCTTTCACGCCACCTTCAACTTTTGCAGCAAGCTTTCTAATTCTATCCCCTATTCCATCAAGTTGTCCTGTTAGATCCCAAATAAAGGATTTAAGTTTATTATATTGTGCGCTTGCTATCAAATCAGTAAAATACTTTGACACAGCCCAAACATTTGGTGAGATAGACATATTATTATCATTTAAAATCACGATCAAGTTCTTTTTCATCATTCCTGCGTTGTTCATTGCTTCATATGCAAGTCCAGCTGTCATTGCCCCATCTCCAATTATCGCTATGACTTTGTAATTTTCTTTATCAAAATCTCGTGCTGTTGCTATCCCAAGAGCAGCTGAAATTGAAGTTGAAGCATGTCCGGCTCCGAAAACATCGTAGATACTTTCGCTTCGCTTTAAAAATCCACTTATCCCTTTAAATTGTCTTATAGTATGAAAAACATCCCTTCGTCCAGTAATTATCTTATGAACATAGCCCTGATGCCCCGTATCCCAAATTATCTTATCTTTGGGAGCGTCAAATACATAATGAACAGCAAGTGTCAGCTCAACAACACCTAAACTTGCACCGAGATGTCCCCCGACTTTTGATATCGTATCAATTATAAACTCTCTTATCTCGCTTGCAAGGATCTCAAGCTCACGAATGTTAAGATGTTTCAAGTCATCAGGGGAATTTATCTTTGGTAAAATTTTATAGTTTGCGGAAAGATCTTGCAATTCCATCTTGAGCTCTAAATTTTGTTATTGAAATCGTCAAAATCAATAAGATTAAATCCTTGGGATTGATCTTTGATTATCTTTTTTATTCTGAGTTCCGCTTGTGTTAATTTATCAATGCAGTATTTTGAAAGCTTTATCCCGCGCTCATACATTTCAATTGCCTCTTCAAGTGTTACCTGTCCGGTTTCAAGTTTATCTACTATATCTTGAAGTTCCTTTAGCGCCTGTTCAAATGTTAAATTTTCAATTGGGTTTTCCATTATTTCATTTTTCTTCACCATAACCTTTCACCACTCCTTTTATTGTTCCGTCTGATAATTTTATATTAAACTCATCGTTTATCTTAAGCTCATCCTTGCTGTGAACGATCTTTCCGTTTTTATAAACAATTGCATAACCACGTTTTAAAGCAATTTCAGGATTTACAGATTCAAATCTTTTTAGCCATTGATTGAAATCTTGCTTTATGATCTCAAATCTATGGGACATCGCAATATCAAGGGCTCGTGTTAATTCGTCAATTCTCATTGTATATTGTCTTAACCAATCAAGTGGTCGGTTAAAGGCATAACTTTTAACGAGATGTTCAACCTCCCTTTTAGCGTTTTTTATTTTATCAAGCACAAGTTGATGAATAGTATACCAAATATTTTGAACATTTTCAATAACATCGTCACGATTTTTCACAACCAATTCAGCTGCTGCTGATGGCGTTGGAGCTCTTAAATCTGCAACGAAATCACTTATGCTATAGTCGATCTCATGACCAACTGCGCTTATAATTGGAATTTTTGATTCAAAGATCGCTCTTGCGACAATTTCTTCATTAAAAGCCCATAGATCTTCTATTGAACCACCACCTCTTCCAACTATTATCACTTCAACTTCTCCATAAGAATTCAAATCTCTTATTGCTTGGGCTATTTCCTCTGCCGCACCTTCACCTTGAACTTTGACAGGATAAACGATTAACTCAACCGCTGGGAAACGGCGCGAGATTATGTTTATTATATCTCTTATCGCAGCACCCGTTGGGCTGGTGACGATCCCTATCCTATTTGGATATTCCGGAATTGGCTTTTTATATCGTTTATCAAATAATCCTTCGGCTGCAAGTTTTTGCTTCAACATCTCAAATTTTATTTGAAGCTCTCCGATTCCAAGAGGCTCAATAAAATCAACTATGATCTTATATTCACCTCGCGGCTCGTAGATTTCAATTTTTCCGTGAACCAAAACCTTATCTCCATCTTTATAAGCACGATCTTTCAAGTAAGCGTCAGCATATCTTTTCCACATCGCTGCATTGATTGAAGCATTTTCATCTTTAAGTGTGAAATAAACATGTCCAGATGGACTGTGGACTTTATAATTTGATATCTCACCCTGAAGCCATATATCTTGAAAATTTGGCTCAACAAATGCTTTTATTTTATAGGTTAATTCAGAAACCGTCAGAATTTTATCTTTTGCTATTAAAGGATAGAAGTTGTACATTTGCTTGCGACTTTCAAAGAAGGCTATTTTTCTTTTTTGAAAATTTAAACAAAAAAGAAAACTTAAAAAAATTGGATTGGGATGAAAACGCAATTACACAATGAAATCATCATTAAAAGTTACCAACGAACCTTCCAATCTCTCTTATTATGATTATTTAAAATAGACATTTGAATTAATTCATCTCGGTAGATCAAACCAGCTGCTACATAATTATCGCTCATAAACCTTATATCATCACCAAGTCCAACTGATTTTGTTATCTTCCATTGATATTTATCAAACTCAGAGATAAGTTCATCTATGGTTCTATAACCACCTTCGGTTTTACCTTGCTTCGTCTCAAAAATTGAGTTAATAGCGTAGCCTGCGATAAATGCGCTGTGATAAATTTTATAAGCACGCTTTAACGAGATATATTCAACCCCAGCGATTCTACCGTTAGAGAACACAATTATACCATTTTGTCCATCTTCATATTTAAAGATGTTTATGTAGTCATCCTGTTTGTTTCTCATCGTTACATAAGCATCGTCAACCGCTTTACTAGAACTTGTAGCATTGAACGATGTAAGTATATCTGAAACCGACGACCAAACAAGTTTCTGATCTGAATGGAACCCCTCTTTTCTTAAAACCGATTTGGTAACGGAGGCAACTTTTCGGGCTCGTAGATATGTGGGAGTTATAAATTCGTGCCTTGAAAATTCCCTTGTTTCATAGTCCCAGCGTCCTTGTTCAACACAGCTAACGGGAATTAAAGTCGTTGTTTTCTCTTTGATTAGGATAGTTGTGTTAATAGTTCTGTTTTGTTTCGCCCCTATGAGCTCCTCACCCTCAAGTATTAAAATAGGCAGGTCAGCAAAATTTTCCACTTTCAATTCACTTATAGTACCTTCTTCATCAACTTCAGTTATTTTAATTAGATTTTGCTTCAATGCTTCATCAAGAGTTAAATACTCGTTTCTTCCGTCCTCAACCGAAAACAAAGGATAAACCATCATATTTTCATATTGTTTTGCTTCACCGATTACAACCCTGTTAAATAAATCGGGTTTAAACATGGCTGATTTACCTCCTTTTGTTTTCCCATTGAGAGTTTTTCATTACTTATTGAAGAACATAAAGAAATCTGTATGCCCCTATTGAATCTTGTTACCCTTTTTATTTAATTTAACCTGAAAAAAATTAAGCAAAATTTTGTTCAAAAAGTTCCTCATAATGACACCCTTCGCTAATCAACATTCAATTTGATTTTTTATAGGTTATGCCTTATATTTAAAATCCAAAAGCACACTTTTATTTCTCTGAATTGAATGATCGCTGAAAACATTTACAAAATAAGGCAAAAAATTCGGGAGGTCTGTCAAAAGGTAGGCAGAGACCCAAATGAAATTACGATTGTAGCAGTCACAAAAACTGTTCCCGTTGATAAAATAAAAGAAGCAATAAGCGCTGGGATCAACGATATAGGTGAAAATAGAGTTCAAGAGCTCCTTGAAAAAAGAAGTTATATTGAAAATGTAAGGTGGCATTTCGTCGGACATCTCCAAACAAACAAGGTTAAATATATAGTTGACTTCGTCCACTTAATACATTCCGTTGACAGTTTGAAACTTGCTCTTGAAATTGAGAAAAGAGCTAAAAAGATAAATCGCATTATTGATGTACTGATCGAGGTTAACACATCTGGAGAAAAAACAAAACATGGAGTGAAACCAGAGGAAACAATTGAACTTGCTAAACAGATTTCCGAAAGTTGTGAATTTATAAGAATAAAAGGACTTATGACTGTCGCTGCATATCTGCCGGATCCGGAGGATGTTCGCCCAATGTTTAGGTTATTAAAACAAATAAGCGATGAGATAAAAAAACTTGATATTAAAAATGTTGAAATGAAACATCTGTCAATGGGAATGAGCAATGATTATTTGATCGCTGTAGAAGAAGGGGCAACTATTGTGAGAATTGGGACAGCAATATTCGGACCAAGAAATTAAAAGGTGATAAAATGAAATTCACACCACTTGCCATAAAAAAACAGCAATTTAAAAAATCTTTCAGAGGTTACAATATTGAAGAAGTAAGAGTTTACCTTGAAATGCTTGCATCAGAGTATGAAAATTTGCTCCAAGAGAACAAAGAACTTAAAGAAAAGATTGCAATGCTTGAAACTGAAGTTTCAACTTATAAACAAATTGAAAAAAATTTACATCTTGCAGTAACACAAGCCCAAGAAACAGCAACGAAAACACTTGAAAACGCAAAGAAACAAGCTGAGCTTTTAATAAAAGAAGCTGAGCTTAAAGCAAAGGAGATTGCTGACAAAGCAAAAATTGAAAGCATAAAAATTGAAAACGAAATCCAGACATTGAAAATTGAAAGAGAAAGAATCATAAGGGAATTGAAAAGTTTTCTTATGTCCGAGTTAGAAAAACTCAACCTTCTTGAACCATTCACCAAAACCGAGACACAGGAAAAAATAGAAGAGAAAATTAAGCTTGACGACATAATTAAAAACTTGGAACAGTAAAACAAAAGTGGAATCTAAAGCATGAGCGAACTGAAACAGCAAATAATGGAAGCGTTAAATTTTATAAGAACTAAAACAAAGCTTGAACCTAAAATTGGTATAATTCTTGGAACAGGGTTAGGTGGACTTGCAAAGGAAATTAAAGCCGAAACAATAATTGATTACGGCGATATACCCCATTTCCCAATTTCAACAGTTGAATCTCACCATGGCAGATTAATTTTTGGGAATCTAAGCGGGAAGGATGTCGTTGCAATGCAAGGTAGATTTCATTATTATGAAGGATACACGATGAAACAAATTACTTTCCCAGTGCGCGTGATGAAATTTTTAGGTGTTAAATATCTTTTAATTTCCAACGCAGCCGGCGGTTTAAATCCTCTTTTCAGGAAAGGAGATCTTATGATAATAACAGATCATATCAACCTACTTGGGGACAACCCTCTTATAGGACCAAACGACGATGAGCTTGGACCGAGATTTCCTGATATGTCTGAGCCATACAGCAAAGAATTGATTGAACTTGCAGAGCAAGTAGCACTTGAAGAAAAAATAAAAGTTCAAAAAGGTGTTTATGTTGCAATGACAGGTCCAAGCCTTGAAACAAGAGCAGAGTATCGGTTTTTGAGATTAATTGGAGCTGATGCTGTTGGAATGTCAACAGTTCCGGAGAATATAGTAGCAAACCATATGGGAATGAAAGTATTTGGAATTTCCGTTATAACTGATGAATGTTTCCCGGATGCGCTTCAACCCTTAAGCCTTGAAGATGTTATTAGAGTTGCATCTGAAGCCGAGCCTAAATTAACTTTACTTATGAAGCGTTTGGTTGAAAAAATTAACCTTTAAAAGATACCATGCTTCAATCGTTTGGAAAAATTTTAATACTTTTGGGAGCATTGATCTTTATCTTTGGTGCCATACTTTTAATTGCAGATAAAATTGGTGGGAAAATTCCATTCATTGGTAAATTGCCAGGCGATATCTTAATACAAAAGAAAAACTTCACTTTTTACTTCCCTATCACGACAAGCATTTTGCTGAGCATAATTTTGACGCTGATACTATGGGTTTTATCTTTTATATTTAGAAAGCATTAAGTTAAACGCCAGAAAAAGAATAATCGAAAGTGCTTGAGGTTTGCTAACAATAATAAAATTTTTGCCTAACTTTAAAAATAAATTACACGCAAAGATGTATAAGGAATTAACGGACAAAGTCAAGTATTCAGAGCTTGAGCGCGAAATTTTGAAATTCTGGAAAGAAAACAAAATTTTTGAGAAAAGTATTTTAAGCAGGGAAGGGAAACCAAGTTTTACTTTTTATGAAGGACCCCCGACTGCAAATGGTCGTCCGGGCATTCATCATGTAATGAGCCGAACTATCAAGGATCTTGTTTGTAGGTATAAAACAATGCGAGGTTTCAAAGTTTATCGTAAAGCAGGATGGGATACTCACGGACTTCCCGTTGAAATTGAAATTGAGAAAAAACTCGGAATAAAACATAAAGATGAAATAATTGAATACGGGATCGAGAAGTTTAATGAAGAATGCAAAAAGTCGGTATTTGAATATCTCAACGATTGGGAAGAAATGACGGAAAGAATAGGCTATTGGATTGACCTTGAAAATGCTTATATAACTTTTACAAATGAATATATTGAATCAATTTGGTGGGCATTAAAGCAGTTCTTTGATAGAGGTTACATTTATAAAGGTTACAAAATCCAACCATATTGTCCGAGATGTGAAACTCCGCTTTCCTCCCATGAAGTAGCTCAAGGTTATGAAGATGTCAAAGATCCCTCAATATATGTCAAAATAAAAGCGAAAGACGAGGAAAACACATATTTCCTTGTTTGGACAACAACACCTTGGACCTTGATCTCAAATGTAGCTCTTGCAGTTCACCCTGAGGTGAGCTATGTTAAAATTTCACACAAAGGAGAAAATTTAATCCTTGCTAAAGATAGATTAGTCGTGATTGATGGTGATTATGAGATTCTCGGTGAATATAAAGGTTATCAATTGAAAGGTAAAGAATACGAACGACTTTTTGATTACATACCCGTTGATAAAAAAGCATTTTATGTCGTGACGGCAGATTTCGTAAGCACGGAGGATGGAACCGGAATAGTTCATATTGCACCTGCTTTCGGTGAAGAAGATTATCAAGTTGGGCGCGAATATGACCTACCAACGCTTCAGCCCGTTAACAAAAGTGGCGAGTTTACGGATGAGGTTACTGATTTCAAAGGGAAATTTGTCAAAGATGCTGATCCTGAAATCATTCAAAATCTAAAATTGCGCGGTTTGCTGTACAAAAAAGAAACAATCGTTCATAGCTATCCACATTGTTGGAGATGCAAAACTCCGTTACTTTATTACGCTCGCGAGTCCTGGTACATAAGCACCACTCGCTATGTTGATAGGATGATCGAATTAAACAAACAAATTCAATGGCATCCGCCAGAGGTTGGTTCCGGTAGATTTGGGAATTGGCTTGAGGAAAATAAAGATTGGGCTTTGTCAAGAGATAGATTCTGGGGTGCTCCACTTAACATTTGGATTTGTGAAAACTGTGGTGACATGAGAGCTATCGGAAGCATTGAGGAAATAATGAAAGAAGGCAAAAATGTCCCTCAACCACTTGATCTTCATAAACCGTTTGTAGATCAGATAATATTTGAATGCAAAAAGTGCAATGGAATAATGAGAAGGACACCTGAGGTAATTGATGTATGGTTTGATTCAGGAGCAATGCCATTTGCACAGTTCCATTATCCATTTGAAAATGTTGAACTTTTCAAAGAAAACTTTCCATCTGACTTCATTGCAGAAGGGATTGATCAAACGCGAGGTTGGTTTTACTCTCTTCATGCGATTTCAACTTTCCTGTTTGATTCCCCAGCATATAAACATGTTGTTGTTAATGAACTTATACTTGATAAGGAAGGTCAAAAGATGTCAAAATCACGTGGAAATGTGGTTGATCCATTTGAAGTCGTCGAAAAATATGGTGCTGATTCCGTCAGATGGTATCTTATGTCTGTAAGCCCACCTTGGAAGCCGAAGCTTTTCAATGAAGAAGATATAGTTGAGATACAACGTAAATTCTTCAGCACGCTTATTAACACATATTCCTTCTTTACACTTTATGCGAACATAGATAACTTCACATATTCGGAGGAAAGAATTCCAGTTAAAGAGAGACCTGAAATTGATAGATGGATAATTTCGGTCTTAAACTCACTGATTAAAAACTATATTCAAGCAATGGATGATTATGATTTAAGCAAAGCAGCTCGTTTGATTTCCGACTTTACGATAGATCAACTTTCCAACTGGTATGTGCGAAGAAGTAGAAGAAGATTCTGGAAAAGTGGGATTGAGAAAGATAAAATATCAGCCTTTCAAACACTCTACGAATGCCTTATTACGATAGCGAAACTAATGGCTCCATTTGCACCATTTCTTGCTGATGAGATTTATAGAAATCTCAACAGCGTCACAAATAAAGAGCCCTATGAATCAGTGCACCTTGCATATATACCTGAGCCAAATGAAAACGAGATCGACCCAGAACTTGAAAAAAGAATGGAACTTGCTCAGCGAATTGTTTACATAGTTAGATCGCTTCGTGCTAAAACAAATCTAAAAGTTCGTCAACCGTTAAGAAAAATAATCATACCCATATCAGACGAAGACGAAAAAAAGAAAATTGAAATAATGAAAGATGTCATCCTGGATGAAATCAATGTAAAGGCGATTGAATATGTTGATGATGATTCTGAAATCGTAGAGAAAAAAGCAAAACCGATCTTCAAATCAATAGGTCCAAAATTTGGAAAGAAAGCCCAAAAAATTTCACAATTCATCAAAGAGCTTCAAAGAAAACAAATAAAAGAACTTGAAGAAACCGGGAAGCTTGAGATCATCGTTGACGGCGAAAAAATTGAACTTACCAAAGAGGATGTCGAAATTTACAGCGAAAACATAAAAGGTTGGGTAGTTGAATCAGACGGAGTGATAACGGTGGCGCTTGATACGGAACTCACCGAGGATCTGATAAATGAAGGATTTGCCCGTGAGTTCATAAATAGAGTTCAAAACATGAGAAAGGAAGCTAATTTTGAGGTTACGGACAGAATTCGTATTTTCTTCAAAACCGAATCAGAGAAATTGAGAAAAGCCGTATTTGCTTTAAGTGATTACATAAAAAACGAAACCCTCGCAATTGAACTTTCTGATAACTTTAGAGAAGCTGAATACATGAAATCATGGGAAGTAAACGATGAGCCGTGCGAAATTTCAATTGAGAGAGTGCGATTTAATTAATTTAAAATTTAACGAGGTTTAACATGCCAAAGAAAACAGTTAAATCAGCAAAAAAGAAAACCACTGCGAAAAAGGCGGTAAAAAAATCAACCGCTAAATCAAGGATCAAAAAGGCAAATAGAACCACCACCCCAAAAAAGACAAAGCCGAAAGTTAAAAGAAAAGTAACTGAATTAACTCCATCCACGATCGCTCAAACTTCTGAAGCGCAGACGCAAATTGAGAAACAAACTACACAAACTGCAAAGAATGAGTCTCAAATTGCAAAAGCCTCTTACTCAAAAGAAGATCTTGAACATTTCAAGCAAATTCTTTTGAAAAAGCGCGAGGAAATCCTTGAAATGCTTGAATATCACAGACAATCTTTAATTGAATCAACAACACAAAACGACAAGCCAATAGGAACTCCGTATTCAATTCACATGGAATATGGAACTGAAACGGAAGAAAGAGAGAAAACGATGTTCTTTATAGCAAGGGAAGAAAAGATGTTAAACTACATTGATGCTGCACTTATGAGAATAGAGCGCGGAACATATGGTGTTTGCATAAGCTGCGGGGAGTTGATTGATAAACGAAGACTTGAAGCAGTGCCACATACCCAACTTTGTATTAAATGCAAACTTGCGCAAAAGAAAAAATTCTAAAATAACCTGTGAAGATACTCTTCTTATCACTTTTTATAGTCATATGCGATCAATTAACTAAATTACTTATACGAGGCTTTGAAATCCCATCCCTTGGCATTAAAGTTAAGGGCATGAAAATAGGAGAATCAAAGCAAATCATCGGCGACTTTTTAAGAATAACATATACTGAAAACCCCGGAATAGCTTTTGGCATAAATTTAGGAAATAAATTATACATCACACTTCTTGCCCTTCTTGCCCTGATCATTGTTTTTATTTACCTTTACAGGGTAAGAAATGAAAATTTGATGCTTCGTCTTTCACTTGGAATGATACTTGGCGGGGCAATCGGAAATCTAATTGACAGAATCTTTCACGGGGTTATTTTTAACTATGAGAAACTTTTTCACGGCAGAGTAATTGACTTTATTGACATTGATTTTTTTGATATAAATCTTTTCGGCTATCATATTGACAGATGGCCGATTTTCAACATCGCCGATGCCTCTGTCACAATCGGGGTTTTGATTCTACTTTTCAGCCATCACGAAAAACCTACCACAGAACCAATTGAAGAAACAAATCCAGATATCGTGAAAAATACCACCAATGAATGATGAAGTAATTCAAATTTTTGGAAAGGTAAAAATTTTGAAGGAAATTCAAATTGTCGTACCTAATGTCGAAAAAAGAGAAAGAATAGACAAATTTCTCGCAAACCAAATTGAAAACGCAAGCAGAAGTAAAATTGAAAAATTGATTGAATCAGGGCTCGTCCTTGTAAATGGTCAAAAAGTTAAACCGAGTCATAAAATTTCCCCTGGTGAAAAGATAATCGTAAAAATCCCCAAAGAACCAAAACCTGAACTCGTAGCAGAACCAATTCCACTCAACATAGTTTATGAAGATGATCATCTTCTCGTCGTTAATAAACCTGCTGGAATGGTTACACATCCAGGACACGGTAATTACACGGGAACACTTGTAAACGCTCTCTTATATCATTGCTCCAATCTTTCAAAAGTTAATGTTTCAGGTGATGAAGTTCGTCCTGGGATCGTCCATCGGCTTGATAAAGATACAAGTGGACTTCTCGTAGTCGCAAAAGATGATGAAACCCATAGACATCTTGCAAGACAATTTTTTCACAAGACAGTTGAAAGGGAATACTGGGCTATTGTCTGGGGACATTTCAGCTCAAACAGGGGAACCATTGAAGCAGAACTTGGAAGAAGCAAAAGCGATAGAACAAAATTTACAGTTGTAAAAGGTGGCAAACCTGCCATAACTGAATATGAAGTGCTTGAAAAGTTTGACTTCCTTTCATTAGTTAGATTAAAACTAAAAACAGGAAGAACTCATCAAATAAGAGTTCATCTTGCACATATCGGACATCCAGTTTTCGGAGATCCAACATATGGGGGGCGAAGAATTGCCTGGGGTGGAATTGACAGGAAAAAGAAATTATTCGTTGATGAACTTTTAAAAATTATGCAAAGACAAGCTTTACACGCGAAAACGCTCGGTTTCATTCATCCAGCAAGAAATGAATTTATGAAATTTGATTCGGAACTACCAGAAGATATGAAAAAACTTCTTGAAATTTTGAAAAAAGAACATCAATGATCCATTTTTGCTTTTCTTTCTGAATCTGTTTGAAATTAAAACCAAGCATTCAACGCTGGTTGATTTTTTATTTTGCCATTTTTAATTTTTTTAAAAACAAAGCACAATATCTCACTTTATCGTTGATGTTTTTCAGGGATAATGTTTTAGTTTGAGGGAAGAGCAAAACGCCAAGCCAGTTACAAAGTAAAAACATAAGCAAGAAGCAATGTTTCAAGTAGGAAGCGAAATAGAAGTTAAAATAGAAAAAACCGTTTTTGAAGGGAAAAGCATCGCAAGGGTAAACGGATTTGTTTTGTTCGTTAAAAATGTCGTTCCTGGTGATGTTGTTAGAGTTAAAATTACGAAAATAAAAAAGTCATATGCAGAGGCAGAGCCGATTGAGCTAATTCAGAGTTCAAACTTGCGAGTTAAGCCAAGATGTAAATTTTTCGGGATATGCGGAGGTTGTAAATGGCAAAATCTTGATTACAACGCACAAATTGAATTCAAACGAGATCATGTAATTGAAAGCTTTGAAAGAATCGGCGGTTTCAAGGGAATAGACAAGATAGTTTTACGAACTCTTCCATCCGATGAAATTTACTTTTACAGAAATAAAATTGAGTTTTCATTTTCAAACGAGCGATGGCTACTTGATGAGGAATTAAACAATTTAAACAAGATTGACTCAAATTTCGCTCTCGGCTTTCACCTTCCCGATAGATACGACAAAGTCCTTGATATTGACGAATGTTTCCTTCAATCGGAATTAAGCAACGAGATTTTGAACTTCACAAGGGATTATTTCAAATCAAGAAAAGTTGAAATTTATTCAACCGAAAAAAATGACGGCTATTTACGTTTTCTTGTGATAAGAGAAGGAAAGAACACTGGAAATGTGATGGTTAATCTCGTCACATTTGAAGATAATTTTCAAATGATGCATGATTTCACAGATGAGCTTCTTTCAAAATTTCCAAACATAACAACCGTTATTAATAACATCAACACCAGAAAAGCACAAGTTGCAGTTGGGGAATACGAAAAAGTTTATCACGGGAATGGAACCATATTTGAAAAGCTTGGTAATTTTATTTTTCAAATCTCATCAAATTCCTTCTTTCAAACTAACACAAGACAAGCGGAGAAACTATATAGAAAAATAGTTGAATTCGCTGAATTTAATCCCAATGATGTCGTTTATGATTTCTATTCCGGAACTGGAACGATTTCTATTTTTATCTCGTCTTATGTGAAAAGAGTCGTTGGACTTGAGATAGTTGAAAGCGCAGTTGAAGACGCCTGGCGAAATGCACAAATAAATGGCGTTGGAAATTGTAAATTCATCGCTGGAGATTTGAGAACGAAACTTTACAAAGATAAAGATTGGATGAAAGAAATTGGAAAACCAAATGTGATAATAATTGATCCACCAAGGTCAGGTATGCATCCAGATGTTGTGAAAGCAGTTGCCAGAATTCAACCGCAAAAAATTATCTATGTAAGTTGCAACCCAACAACACAGGCAAGGGATATAAAGTTGTTAATTGAATACAACCCTAACTATGAAATTGAACTTGTTCAACCCATTGATATGTTTCCGCACACATACCACATTGAAAATATAGCGGTATTGAAATTAACTCATTAGCAAAATAGAACTCACTTTAAAGTAAAATAAAATCATCAATGCGCTATGAGGAAAAATTTCGTTTTGATTTTGTTGATTCTATTAAGCTTCTCCATTTCACTCTCCCAAAAATTAAATTATCCTCAAACGAAAACTGTTGATGTTGTTGAAAATTATCACGGCTTTAAAGTCGCCGATCCATATCGTTGGCTTGAGGATTTTAATTCTGAAGAAGTCAAACGATGGGTTGATGCTCAAAATAAACTCACTTTTGAATATATTCGCTCCGTTGTTTTCTACGATAAAATAAAGAAGAGACTAACTGAATTGATGAATTATCCAAGGGTCTCCGTTCCAACAAAAGCAGGAGATAGATATTTCTTTTTCAAAAACGATGGGCTTCAAAACCAGTCGGTTCTATACATGCGTGAAAGTTTAAAGGGAAAAGATAAACTCGTAATTGATCCGAACAAATTTAGCGAAGACGGAACGATTGCACTAATGAATCTTTCATATAGCAGAGATGGAAGATTTCTCGCCTATGGGATTTCCGTAAGTGGGAGTGATTGGCAAGAGATCAGGATAAGAGATATTGCAACTGGGAAAGATTTTGACGAGGTTTTAAAATGGTGTAAATTTTCAAGCATCGCATGGCTTCCTGACAACTCCGGATTTTATTATAACCGTTTTCCAGAGCCTGGCACAGTCCCAAAGGAGGACGAAAACAATTACAATAGAGTTTATTTCCACAAACTTGGAACCCCTCAATCTGAAGATAAACTTGTCTATGAAAGACCCGATGCTAAAGAACTTAACTTTTATCCAAGTATAACCGAAGATGGCAAATATTTGATTTTAACTGTAACTCATGGAACAAGCCCGAAAAATAGAATTTATTATCGTGAGCTCAATAGCACAGGTGATTTCATTCGCTTACTTGATGAAGCTGATGCGAGCTACGATTTCATTGGAAATAATGGTAGCGTTTTTTACTTCGTCACGGACTTGAACGCACCAAGATATAAAATAATTGCAATTGATGTGAAAAATCCAGATAGAAGAAACTGGAAGGATGTAATTCCACAACATAAAAAAGCAGTTATCTCAGATGCGAGAATTATCAATGATCATTTCGTCGTAGTTTACAATGAAGATGTAAAACATAGGATTGAGATTTTTTCACTTGATGGTAAATTTATCAAAGAAATTAAACTACCTGGAAGCGGCACTGTTTCAGGGCTTTCAGGCAAACAAAAGGACAAAGAGATGTTTTTCGGATTTACTTCATTTCTATATCCTTTGAATGTTTACAGATATGATTTCAGAACTGGAAAGCTTGAATTATTCTTTGAGACTAAATTAACTGGTTTCAATCCGAACGATTACGAAGTGAAACAAATTTTTTACGAATCAAAGGATGGAACTCGCATTCCAATGTACATAGTTCATAAGCGAAATTTACAGCTTGATGGGAACAATCCAGCGTTACTTTACGGTTATGGCGGTTTCAATATAAGCATCATGCCTTCGTTTTCTGCAATTAGATTATTATGGCTTGAAATTGGCGGAATTTATGCTGTGGCAAATTTAAGAGGTGGAAGTGAATA
This sequence comes from Candidatus Kryptonium sp., assembly GCA_039630395.1. Classification (GTDB taxonomy): domain Bacteria; phylum Bacteroidota; class Ignavibacteria; order Kryptoniales; family Kryptoniaceae; genus Kryptonium. The sequence goes on from JBCNVC010000001.1 coordinate 110,827, forward strand.
TGGCGAAGAATGGCATCAAGCAGGAATGTTGGATAGGAAACAAAATGTTTTCAATGATTTTATATCAGCTGGTGAGTGGTTGATAAAGAACGGATACACTAATTCAAAAAAACTTGTAATAAATGGTAGAAGCAACGGCGGATTACTTGTTGCTGCGTGCATGGTTCAACGTCCAGATCTTTATGGTGCTGTTGTGTGCGAAGTTCCCGTAATTGACATGTTAAGATATCATAAGTTCACCGTCGGAAGATACTGGATACCAGAATATGGAAATGCCGAGGCAAACCCCGAACATTTTAAATTTCTATACGCATATTCACCTCTTCACAATGTTAAAAAAGGAACTGTTTACCCTCCGACTTTAATTACAACGGCTGATCACGACGATAGAGTTGTTCCATCACATGCCTATAAGTTTACAGCAACATTACAATCTGCAAATGGTGGTGATACGCCAATACTTTTAAGAGTTGAAACGAAAGCAGGTCACGGCGCCGGGAAACCAACATCTAAGGTTATAGAAGAACAAACAGACATCTATGCGTTTTTGTTTAAAGTTCTCGGGATAAGTTATTGAAAAAGCCGAAATTTCAAAACCCGTTTATTCAGATGATCTATTGAAAATTACTATAACTTGATTGGCAAGATCATTGAAATCGGTGTTTTCGTCGACATCTATCCAGATTATCCTTTTATCTTGCCTGAACCATGTAAGTTGTCGCTTTGCGTATCGTCTTGAATTCCGTTTTATCAAATAAACCATCTGCTCATAACTTATCAGACCATCAAGATAGTCAAAAACTTCTTTATATCCGACCGTTTGAAGTGAGTTCAAGTTTTTGTCGTATCCGAGGGCTCTAAGATTTTTGACCTCATCTATCAACCCTTGTTTTATCATCTCGTCAACTCTTTTTTCAATTCGTTGATATAGTTTTTTCCTATTCCAGTTGAGTCCAACTTGAACTGTCCTGAAATTTATTTCAGGTTTTTCCTCTTTTTGAAGATGTGAAATTGGCTTTCCGGTTAAATAATAAACCTCAAGAGCTCTTATAATCCTTTTCAGATTGTTCGGATGAATTTTCCGAGCGGATTCTGGATCAATTTTTTTAAGTTCTTCATAAAGTGATTCACTCCCAAACTCTTTTGCTTTATTGTAAAGTATTTCACGAAGTTCCCAATTTGCGCTCGGTCCTTCAAAAAATCCGTCAATTAAAGATTTAACATACAGCCCAGAACCACCAACGATAATTGGGATTTTCCCTCTTGAAAAAATATCTTCAATTATTTCCCTACCTTTTTCTCCAAATATCCCAGCGTTAAATTCTTGATCAGGATTTAGCTCATCTATGAAGTAATGCTTTATCCTTCTCCTTTCTTCTTGCGTAGGTTTAGCAGTTCCAATATCCATATATTTGTAAATCTGACGAGAATCCGCTGAGATTATTTCACCATCTATTTTATCCGCAACGATAAGTGATAACTTCGTCTTCCCCGAAGCAGTCGGACCAACAATTGCAAGAACTTTTTTCTCCCTCATCTGCCATTACTTTTAAACTTTTCTTCACCCCATCCCTCTTTACCAATCAAGGGGACAAATTTAAAACCAAATTTTTTCTTTATATCAAGTTTATGCTCATCAATTTTCTTTATGATGTAAAGTTCTTGAATTTCAAGATCACCAATTGGTATAACAAGTCGTCCATTGATTTTTAGCTGTTTAACAAGTGATTTAGGTATTTTGGGTGCTGCTGCTGTGACAATTATTCCATCATAAGGAGCAAATTCGCTCCAACCGATAGATCCATCGCCTACGATGCCGATGACATTATATCCGAGTTTTGAAAGAGTGTCAAGGGCGGTTCTTAAAAGTTCTTCATATCTTTCAATTGTAAAAACTTGGGCTCCCATCTCAGCAAGGATAGCAGATTGATAACCGGAACCAGTCCCAACTTCCAAAATTTTATCTCCGGGCTTAACTTCAAGTGCCTCCGTCATTACAGCAACTGTGTAGGGCTGTGAAATTGTTTGAGAACATCCTATTGGAAGAGCCGAATCTTCATAGGCATAATGAATAAAAGCTTCAGGGACGAAAAGATGCCGTGGCACTTTCTCCATTGCGCGTAAGACATTTTCATCCTTTATCCCTCTCTTGCGCAATAATTCAACCATCGCTTTTCTTTCGTCTTCAAATCTTCCCAATTTTAAACCTTCATTTTTTGTTTTTTTAGATCAATAAAATCTTTCCCCCAAAAACTTCTCAAATAAATGGCAACAAACTTAAGTGTATCATCAAGATGTTTTATATAACTTCTCTCGCCATTGTAAATCGTTTTAATATCAACAAATCCAACTTTAAACCCAGCAAGCAATGCTTTTATTAGAAATTCGCTCTCAAACTCAAACCCATCACTCTCTGCGTTGATTTTTCTAATTACTTTCATATCAATTAATCTAAATCCACATTGACTGTCCGGGATTTTATGCTTAGTTCTCAAAGAGATCAAAAAAGATGTTGTCTTATTTGAAAATATCCTTTCAATAGGCATCGGTTTCAAATTTTTCATCCTGTTTCCAATCACTATATCAAAACCTTCTCTAAACTTATCAAAAAATTTCGGGATTTCATCAGGATCATGTTGAAGATCAGCGTCAAGTGTTAAAACAGCGTTATAATTATTGATTTTTGCGAATTCAAACCCAACTTTCAATGCTTTTCCCTTGCCATAATTTTTGTCAAGTTTTAAAACATTAACTCCACATCTCAATGCAACACCAGAAGTCGTATCAGCAGATCCATCATCAACGACAACTATATTTTCAAGTGAAATATGCTTTTTCAATTTTTCAATTAAAGTTTCAATAGTTTTTTCAGCATTATGTGCAGGGATGATAGCACAAATTTTATTCACTTTGCGAAACCTCTTCAAAAATTTCTTTTGGAGTTTTATCTTCAGCTTGAAGTTCCGCAAGGAGTCTCTTCCTTAATCCTTCTGGAGATAACCCACGAGTTAATTTCCCGGCTTCGGCAACTGAAATTGTTCCTGTCTCTTCGCTTATGACTATCACAATCGCATCTGAAATTTCACTTAAACCAAGAGCTGCTCTATGTCTTGTTCCAAGAAGAAAATTTCCAATTTTAGATTGAGCACTCAATGGAAGCGTACATGCAGCTGCTTCAATTCTATCACCTGATATAACAACTGCGCCATCATGAAGTGGCGATTTAGGAGAAAAAATTGATAACAAGAGTTCTTTTGTAACTTTAGCTTGAACTGTGACTCCAGTTTCAACTATTGACCTTATACCAGTTTGCCTCGGTATTACAATCAAAGCGCCGATTTGTTTTTGCGACATCTCACTAACTGCTTCAATTATCTCATCAATCACAGCAGTGACACTCGGCTTGAAGATAAGACGAAATAAAGGATTATTACCAACAAGCATAAGAAGACGACGCAATTCCGGCTGAAAAAGAATTATAAAAGCAAGGACCCAAACATCGCTGACGAACCTCAATAACCAATTAAGAAGTTTTAAATTTATAAGCTCAGAAACGAATGATAACAAAACAAGAAACAACAATCCAAGAAAAATTTGCGCAGCTATCGTCCCTCTCATCCAAACATAAAGCTGACGAATTATCAAACTCACAATCAAAATATCAATCACATCAACCAATGTGATTTGCAAAAACCCTATTTTTAAAATTTCCAACATCAACCCTGATCTTGTTTGATTGTAACCTGTTTTATCGCATCAACAATCTTTACAACCCTCGCCATTTCTTTAACATCATGAACTCTTACGATGTTTGCCCCATTCCACACAGAAATTGCGACAGCTCCAGCAGTTCCCTCAAGCCGTTCATCAACGGGCAAATTTAGAATGTGTCCAATGAAAGATTTCCTTGAAACACCAATTAAAATTGGATAACCAAGCGATTTAAATTCCCTAAGCCGTCTTATTATTTCAAGATTATCAACTAATCTTTTCCCAAAGCCAATTCCTGGATCAACAACTATTTGTTCAATCCCAGCGCTTTTTGCTATCCCCACACTCTCATTTAGATATTCATAAATTTCCGAAATGACATCATCGTAATATGGATTTTGTTGCATCGTTTTCGGTGTCCCTTTTATGTGCATAACTATAACGCTTGCTTTATAACTTGAGATGACTTCAGCCATTTTTTCATCAAATTTTAAACCACTTATATCATTTACGATCACGGCTCCATTATCAAGCGCTTGCCTTGCGACCTCAGCTTTATAGGTATCAATTGAAATTGGAATATCGCTTCTTTTAACTATTTCCTTGATTACAGGTATAACTCTTCTCAACTCTTCCTCAACGGGAACAGGTTCTGAGCCGGGACGAGTGGATTCTCCACCAACATCAATTATATCCGCGCCGTCTTCAATCATTTTCATTGCATGCGCTAACGCTGAATCAACTGTAAAATATTTTCCCCCATCTGAAAACGAATCTGGTGTAACATTCAAAACTCCCATTATGTAAGTTCTTTTTGAAAAATCAAACTCCTTACTACCAAATTTGTAAACAGCAAAATCGGAGTAGAAACAATTAAGCGCCTTTGCCAATTTCTCCGCAAGCAACTTCCCCTCACTGGAAAAATTTTCAAGAATATTTTTCAAATAGTCAAGATTTTCAAGTTTTATTGAAACAAGTAAATCCCTTCCCCCGCCTTCATCAGGTTTTGACACAAGGACATCGCTGTTAAGATATCTCGCTACCTCACGAGAGATAAAAGATGAAATTTCCTCACTAATCCCTTCAATTTTCAAGTTCACACAAACGAATTTTTCAGGTTTAGGCTCGGAAGAAAGAAAAGATTCAACTTCACCAAATCTTGAAAATTCTTCAAGCACTTCATCAACGCTGTTCATCTTAAGAACTCTAACTTTCACGACTAAATTCGCTTGGTTTTACTTGAATTTTATATGAATTTTTAAACTCGCTGATTTTAAACTCAACATCAACAAATTTCTTGATTATGTCCATGTTCGTTTTTAGATGTTCTGTGATCTTTGGAGTTGTAAATTCGGAAACACCACTTGCTATTGAAAGTGGAAGCAAAATTTGATCTGCCATATATTCGTCAATAGTTGAATCGGTGTTGATAAACTTTAAGAAATTTTCACAGGCTTCTTCAGCAACAACCTCTGCCCTTTTACCTTTTTCACCGAGATTCGTATAACAACAAACCGAATTTTCAAAAATTCCGGTTATTGCAATTGTGGTGTTTTTTGAGTAGGACACAAGCTCGTCAATTATCGTTTCCACTTCACCATAATTTTTCAAGATTCTCTCCGCTGCTTTCGCTTGCCTTTTTGCAACTTCATCTGATAAATTAGTGTGTGCAGAATAGATTTGAATTTTTAGCAATTTGCCTCTATCAATGAGATTTAATGGTTTGATTTCAGCAACAGGATTTATTAAAGCCCTTATTTCCCCTCCACCGTGTGGATAGAAACCAGCTCTTTTTAATTCAACTTTTATTTTCAAGCCGAGGACTTCCATAAAGTAAATCCAGCAATTTTTAATGTAATCAAAAGTTGGACTCCACGAAACATGAGTTCCACCAATGATTGTTAAATTAGATGTCCCATCTGCAAAGGAAAGGGGAAGATAGAGCGTTTGTAAAACAAGCGATGTCGCTCCAGCCGTGCCGATGTCAAATCTGAAATTCCCACTTTTAATTTTGTTTGGATAAAATCTGATCCAACTTGATTTATGTTTGGCTCCTTCAACGATCGCATCAGATATAACTGCAGATGCTTCAATTGCTTTAAGATGTTGTGCTTGTATTCCAGGATTTGGTCTATTTGCTCTGATATTTATCATTTCAAATGGTTTCGAAAAGAGAACAGAAAGAGCAAGTGATGTTCTTAACACTTGTCCGCCTCCTTCACCATATGAACCATCAATTTGAATTATTTCTTGGCTTGTTCTGACTTTTGCTTCCTCCATTCTTGGGGCATGGTAAAATTTTTTTCGCTCTTAATTAAAAATAAACAAAAAAATCTTCTTTATGAAATTTGAAACAAAAAAGGGGCGAGCAAACCTCGCCCCTTCCCATCTTGTTATTTCTTTGGATAAGGCGGAACAGGTGGGAGTTTTTTCTCTTTCGTCTTTAGCTCTTCAAGTATTAATTCAATTGCTTTGTTCAACTGTTCATCTATACCTTCATATTCTTTCGCTGGATCGTTATCTACATAAACATCAGGATCAACCCCATAACCTTCAATAATCCAACCTTCACCTTCTGCGCCATAAACTGCAAACTCTGGTTTATTCAAATATCCGCCATCAACCAGCGGTAATGTTCCTCTTATCCCTATAACACCACCCCAAGTTCTCTTCCCAACAAGTTTTCCGAGCCCGTATTTTTTAAATCTATATGGGAATATATCTCCATCTGAAGCCGAATATTCATCAATTATACAGATTTTCGGTCCATAATGCATATCTCTTGGATTTGGCGTTGGACTCATGTATCTTGAGACACTCACCATTGCAATTTCTCTTCTTAATCTTTCAATTATCATCGGCGAAACATTACCTCCGCCATTGCCTCTGACATCAATGATCAAAGCTTTCTTTCTAAGTTGCGGATAAAAATGTTTCACAAACTCATTAAGTCCCATAACACCCATATCTGGAATGTGAATGTATCCAACTTTACCGTTCGTTGCCTTATCAACCTTTTCAATGTTGCTTTGAACCCAATTATAGTAATAAAGTCGTGTTTCATCACCTGTTGGAACAACTGTAACTTCCCAACTCCCTTCTTCCTTTGGTTGTGAGTTAACACGAAGCTTAACCTGCTTCCCGACAGTGTTGACAAGAGATTCGTAGATGTTTTTCATCTCCTTAACAGACTTTCCATTTACAGCAAGGATATAATAACCTTCTTTTACATTCACTCCAACCTCGGTCAACGGAGAGCGAAGATTTTTATCCCAATTTTGACCTTTCAAAATTTTCTTTATTCTGTAATAACCTGATTTCTTATCTCTTTCAAGTTCAGCTCCAAGCAAGCCAACCTGTGTTTTTTCAATCTTCGGTAGATCACCACCACCAACATATGTATGTCCTGCGTTAAGTTCACCTATCATTTCACCAATTATGTAAGTTAAATCAGCACGATGATTAACATATGGTAACAAAACTTCATATTTCTTTTTAACCCCTTCCCAATCAACACCGTGAAGATTAGGATCATAGAAAAAGTCGCGCATTTGTCTCCAGCATTCATTGAAAATTTGTGTCCATTCAGCACGCCTGTCAAGATTTACTTCAAGTCCCGATAGATCAAGTCTGTCTTTTAGTTCAACTTTCGACTTCGGTAGATCAATAATTGCATATGTTCTTTCACGAGCAACGAGCATCTTCTTGCCATCAAATGAAATTATGAAATTATCAAACTGTCCTATTTCTGTTTCTTTCTTCTCATTTAGATCATACATAAAAAGCAAAGTTTTTTCATCTTTCAACCCTCTTCTGAGGTAATAGATTTTATCTGAAACATAATCAACTCTCGTGTAGTTTGAAGGTGTAATTGGTAAAGCGATTATTCTGTCTTTTATACCATCAAGATCAACGACGACATTAACAGGTTTCTTATCCTGTGGCGTTTCTCTTTTTGGTTGTTCCCCACCGGCTGGCTTCGCCTCATCAGCTACTTTAACCTCATCGCTTGTTGGTTTAAACGGATTTTCAACAGCTTTTGAAAGAGTGATCAGATAAATTCGTGCCATATCTTGATAAACATGATTGAACTCCGTCCTACCGTAAATTGGATTAAAGTCCCTATCAGAAATGAAAATCAAATACTTTCCATCAGAGCTAAAAATAGGATTATATGAAGAATACCATCCATCGGTAACTTCATATGATTCGCCTTTTTCAACTGAATACAGATAAATTTTTGAAAGACCTTCCTCTTCTGGCTTTACATATGCAATCCATTTACCATCCGGAGACCAAGAATACTGCCTTATTTCACCAGCGGTTGCTTGATCAACATCTTTTATTTTCTTCGTTTGGACATCAACATATCTTAATCTCAATTTCCTATCGGACCACATTATTTTTTTCCCATCTGGCGACCAAACGATGCGATATTTATATGTATCGCTTCCGGAAGTTAACTGAATTGGTTTCTCGCTCCCATCTTGTGGAATTATATAAATTTCATCCTCTCCAGATGCGTCGGAAATGTAAGCAATATACTTTCCATCAGGTGACCATACAGCGTCACGTTCGTGAACCCCAGATGTATTTGTTAAATTTCTTGTTTGTCCTTCCTTTGCTGGAACAGTAAAAATATCGCCCCGTGCAACAAATAAAGCTCTCTTCCCATCAGGTGAGATATCATAATCATTTATAAATTCCGCAACTTTAAGTATTCCACCACGACCATTTGCCATATCATCAGCTATGATGATCGGGACTTTTTCAATTTTCTCGGTTTTCAAATCAAATTTGTAGATGTAGCCAGCATATTCAAAAACAATTGCGTTTTTCCCAATGGATGGAAATTTAATGTCGTAGTCTTTGAAGTTTGTAAGCTTTCTTGTTTGTTTTGTTTTTAAATCGTAAACATAGAGATTCATTCTCCCATCCCTTTCAGAAAGGAAATAAATTTTATCACCGTGCCACATCGGAATGATATCTTGCGCAGGATTGTTGGTTATGTTCTCTATTTTCTTTGTCTCAAAATCATAAATCCAAATATCATCAGCCATCCCTCCTTTGTATCTTTTCCAAGTGCGAAATTCGCGGAATATGCGATTGTAAGCAAGCTTTTTGCCATCTGGCGAAAATGAACAGAAACCACCCCTTGGCAACGGTAACTCTTCAGGTATATCACCATCAAGTGAAACTTTGTAAAGTTTTCCATGAAAAGCATTCCAGTTTTTCATCCTTGAACGAAAAACGATATACTTACCGTCAGGCGTCCAGCACATAACAATGTTATTTGGACCCATTCTGTCTGAAACATCATCACGCTCAAGCGTTGCGGTATAGGTTAATCTTCTTGGTACCCCACCTTCGGCTGGCATGACATAAACTTCCGTATTTCCGTCATATTGTGCTGTAAATGCAATATACTTTCCATCAGGTGAAAACCTTGGAAACATCTCATAGCCCTTGTGGCTTGTAAGTTTTCTGGCTATTCCACCATTTGCAGATACAATGTAAAGGTCCCCAGCATAGCTAAAAACAATTTGCGAATCGTAAATCGCTGGAAACCGGAAAAGCCGACCTTCTTCCTGAGTTAAAATTGCTGTTGCGAGGAATAAAATGAGAAGGACCGATAAAAGTGCGCGCTTGAGCATGGCTTTGTTATCTTTGTTTTTGATGCGGGCAATTTAATTATTCAAAATTTTTTGACGCAACTTCCTTTGGATTAGTTTCTTGCTTTTTTTAAAATACTATACCAGCGCAAAATTTACAATTGGAACTTCAAAACAAATTTGCAAAAATAAAAAATTGGTTCAAATTCAAAAGGAAAAAATTAACAAAATTCTCGTCGTAAAACTTCGCGCAATTGGCGATGTTCTCTTATCAACAGTCGTTCTAAAAAACCTGAGATATAATTTCCCAAATTCAAAAATTGATTTTTTAACTGAACCTCCATCAAGAGAAATTATTGAAGGTAACCCCTTTGTTGACGAATTGATAATCTTTGAAAGACATAAAAACGATCTTAAAAAATTCTTGGAATTAAGAAACAGAAAATATGACCTTGTAATAGACCTTTTCTGTAATCCAAGATCCGCTTTGCTGACATTCATAACGAGAGCAAGATACCGAGTTGGCTATGCATTTCGCGGTAGAGGTTATGCATACAATATCAAGCTTAAACCGCGAAAAGAAGTGCATCACAATGTTGAGTTCAACCTTGATGCGTTGAGATTTATAGATCTTGAAATCATTGATAAAAAAATTTACATGCCACTTTCCGAAGAATCTGAAAATTTTGCAAAGAATTTCTGGGAAGAAAATAATTTAAATAATGAAATGGTCGTTGCTATAAATCCAAGTGGGACATGGGAAACAAAAAGATGGGGGCTTGAAAAATTCGCAAAACTTGGCGACATGATAGCTAAAAACCTAAATGCTAAGATATTGATTTTATGGGGCAACGCAGAAGAACTTGAAGATGCCCAAAAAATAAATTCAATGATGACTCTAAAACCTATAATCCCACCTAAAACAAATTTGAAACAGCTTGCATCAATTTTAAAAAGGTGTTCCTTCACCATAAGCAATGATTCAGGTCCAATGCACATCTCAACCGCTGTTGAAACTCCAACGCTTGGAATTTACGGACCAACAAATCCTTACGCACAAGGTCCATACGGCGAAAAACATCTATGGATAAGAAAAGAATCACTTGAATGCATCGCTTGTAATTTAACAAAATGTCCAATTGGAAATGTTTGTATGAAAGATTTAGATGTTGAAGCAGTTTACGAAGCATTTCTAAAACTTGTTGAAAAGAAT
>JBCNVC010000010.1:0-5517 GCA_039630395.1 Candidatus Kryptonium sp.
CGTCTTTTGTTTTTAGAATCTTTTCTCTTGAATCAATTTTCACAACACGACCATCAATTCTTTCAAGAAGATCCTTTAAATCTCTTGCAATTAAATCAATCACGCTGTCTTTCAAAGCTTCTGTTTCTGTTGATGAGATGCTTTCACGGACTGCTTTCTCAGCCCATTTGACATTTCTGTTCCTTTTTTCAGCTATCGTTCTTACAAAAGCTGCTGCATCATTTGTAATTTTCTGCTCCATTACTCTTGAAGTATCACCCATTCCACCAAGCCCCACAGGATGAGCAGCACCTATGTTAGTACCCGGCGCCATCACTGCGATATGAGCCGAAAGAGTTATAAAAACACCGGCTGAACCAGCGCGCGCACCTGATGGATATACAAAAACAACCACTGGAATTTCAGCTCCGAGAATCGCTTTGACAATTGTTCGTGTTGATTCAAGAAGACCACCTGGTGTATCAAGCTCTATAATAAGACATTCTGCTCCCTCTTCAGTTGCTTTCTTTATTGAGCTTAAGATATATTCAGCTGTCGCAGGATTTATCGTTCCTTCAATTTTTATCACATATACAAAATTATCCGCAAACGCTTGGCTCAATCCCAAAAACAAAAACAAAATTAATTTCCTCATCTTAAAGGAATGAATTTTATTTGCGTTCCATTTCAATTTTACAAAAAAACTTGCTTTGTTGCAAGAAAATAATTACCTTAATTTGCTACTTATCATCGGTGTGCCGATACTAAAAAATTTTTCACAAATATGAAAATCTGGATTGAAGTATCCATATCAAATGTTCCCGATGAATTAAAAGATGAAGTAATTTATTTAGTCTACCAACTTGAAACCGAAGGATGCTGGGAAGATGAAAATTCTATCAAATGCTACTTTAAAAAAGAAAATTGGACTGAAGAAAAAGAAAAAATTCTCCTGAATTATGTTAAAGAAAAAGCATCCAATGTGGTGGTCTATATAAATGAAGTTGCCGAAAAAAATTGGAACGAGATATGGGAGCAAAGCATTGAACCTATTGAGATCGACGAAAAGCTCGTCATAAAACCAACTTGGAAAGAATATCACAAGCCAAATAAAATTATCATTCAAATTGATCCCAAAATGTCTTTCGGAACAGGTCATCATGAAACCACGCGACTTATGCTAAAAGCAATTGAAAAATATCTATATAAAGATTCTAAAATCCTTGATGTCGGAACTGGCTCCGGAGTGCTCGCAATTGCCTCAGTTAAACTCGGTGCTAAAATGGCTATTGGGGTTGATAATGATCAATGGGCTTATGAAAATTCGATTGAAAATGCGGAAATAAACAATGTCAAGGATAAGTTCAAACAAATTCTCGGCTCAATTGACGATGTAAACGAAAAAGATTTTGATTTTATCTTTGCAAACATCAATAAGAATGCAATAATCAACATGATGGAAAGTTTCTATGATAAACTTAAAGACAAAGGATTTCTAATCATCTCGGGCTTCATAGATGTTGAACAAGGAACAATTGAAGAATATCTCCGTATGCAAAATTTTGAAATAATTGATGTTCTAAAAGAAAATGAATGGGTTGCAATCGTTGCAAGAAAATAGATCAATTAAAATTGCCTCAATTGATGTCGGAACGAATACGATTTTACTTTTAATTGCCGAAGTTAAAGATGGAAGAATAAATCCAATATATAACGCTCAAATTATAGCTCGTCTTGGCAAAAATGTTGATGCAACTGGTTTTATACAAAAGGAAGCGTTTGAAAGAGTGTTAAAGGCATTTTCTGAATTCAAAATGATCGCTGAAAATTTCAAGGTTGATAAAATATTAGCAATTGGGACGAGCGCTTTAAGAGACGCAAAAAATAAAGATGAACTCATTGATTTTATATTCCAAGAAACAGGTATCAAAATAAAAATAATATCTGGCGAAGAAGAAGCAAGATTAACCTATCTTGGAGCTGTAAGCGGTATTGATCAAAGATTTTTAAGTTCAAAAATCACGGTAATTGATATTGGAGGAGGTAGCACCGAAATAATAAATGGTCATGGCTTTGAAATAGAAAAATTCGTATCGCTTGACATCGGAACCGTCAGAATAACTGAAAAATTTCTAAAACATTCTCCTCCACTTGAAGACGAAATAAACGAAGCGAGAAATTTTATAATTACGGAATTTCAAAAAATTGAATCCAAATTTGATTTTAAGAACTCGGTTCTCATCGGGGTCGCTGCAACTGTTACAACTCTTTCAGCATATGATTTAAAACTTGAGGTATATGACGGAGAAAAAATTAACATGCATGAAATGACATTTGAAACGGTTGAAAAGATATATGAAACCTTTAAAAAACTTAGTTCTGAAGAGATCGGTAAAATTCCTCAAATTTCAAAAGGAAGGGAGGATGTTATATTTGCAGGCGTTTTGATCTTGCGAGAATTTATGAAAAAATTCAATTTTAATAAGATAATCACAAGCGATAGAGGAGTAAGATATGGCGTCATTCTTGATTTGTTGCAAAGAAACTACTTATAGTTTCTTTGATTTCCTCGATTTGATAGGGTTTGGTGATATATCTAAGATTTTTCTCAACGGAAATTAAATCCATAATTTTTTTATCAGCTGAAAATCCAGATGTAAATACGACTTTCACATTTTCATCTAATTCTTTAAGTCTTCTAAAAACCTCAAAACCATCCATAAACGGCATTATTACATCGAGAACCACAAGATCAATTTCATTTTTCAATTCTTTATAAATTTTCAAAGCTTCAACCCCATCGCTTGCTTGAATTACTTCATGACCAAGCGTATGCAAAATGTCTGCGAGGATAATTCTAAGGAACTCTTCATCATCAACGATTAAAATTTTCAATTTTGATTTTATTGTTTTTGCAGGATTTTTATGAGTTGTTTCACTTTTCAATGCGGGGAAAAATATCTCAAAACTTGAACCTTTACCAGGCGTGCTTGACACAGTTATATATCCACCATGATTTTTAATAACGCCGTAAGCCATTGACAACCCAAGTCCGCTTTTACCCATTGCTCTTTTCGTTGTAAAGAATGGTTCAAAGATTCTTTTCATAATTTCATCAGGCATTCCTATGCCGGTATCAGTAATTGAGATGCGAACATATTGACCCTCAACAAATTCGGGATCTTTCACGCTTTTTTCATCAAACCATCCATAATCAGTTTTTATATGTAAAGATCCACCATTTTCCATTGCTTCAATTCCGTTTTCAATTATATTATACAAAACCTGAATCAGCTGTTCACGATCTCCAGAAATTTCTGGTATTTCAGGTTCAAGTTCAGTTTTTATGATAACTTTTTCGCTCGGGCTAAAGCTTTGAAGTGTTTCAATGATGAGCTCATTTAAATTCAAGTTTGAAATTTTAAATTTTCCACCCCTTGCGTATCCAATTAGTTTTTTGACAAGTTCAGCCCCTCTCACTGTCGCCCTTTCAATTATATCAGCCCAGTAATAAAGTTTTTCTTCTTTTGGAAATTTCATTTTGATAAGTTGAGCTGATCCGAGGATCCCAGCGAATATATTATTAAATTCATGAGCCATGCCACCAGCTATTTGTGCAAGACCACGAAGTTTATCAGCCTCGTAAATTTTGTCTCGCATTTTCAAATACTTCGTCAAATCAACTATTACGCCATCGTAATAGCTCGCACCTGACCTTTTCAAGGAAATTTTAACATTCAAAATCTCCCCTGATTTATTTTTCAACTGCGCACCAAATCCTAAAACTTGTCCATAAGTTAAAATTTCTCTCTTAAACTTTAAAGCAACTTCATCAGAGACGAACAAATCATAAAGATTAGTTTTATCTCTAACATTAAACCCAAAAATTCTCTCGAAAGCGGGATTTACATCAACAAAGTTACCCTCCATATCAATTCTGAAAATAGCTTCACTTGAATTTTCATATATGGTTCGGTATTTATTTTCTGATTCCAAAATTTCATTATACATTTTCGCATTATGAATTGCAATTGAAAGCATATCAGCGATCGTCTGAAGGACAAGTATATCAACATTATCAAAAGCATTAATTGCTTCGGATTCACAGTTTATAGCTCCTATAACTTCATTATTTATAATCAATGGAACAATAACCTCTGATGAAGTTGTCTTATAAAACCTTTTCGCTACAGGTTCGAGAAAAATATCAGGTATGTAAATCAATCTTTTCTCTTTAACCGCTTTTCCTATTATCCCCTCGTCAACTGATTGAACATATTCATATGGTAATGTTTCTTTCAAAGTACCATATATTTTCCTCATCACTAACTCATCTCCAAACTTTTCATAAATTTCAACGACAAGTTCCTTCTTTCCGAGAGCGGAATATATTATTCTGACTGCGTTTTCAAAAATTTTATCAATATCTTTCAGCATGACAAGATCTTGCGTTAACTTATAAACTAATTCAATCTTGAAAAGCAGTTTTATATTTTCCATCGTTGAATCAAATTTTTCAAGTATAACGGTTATGGTTTCAGCGATCGTTTTAAAAACTCTAATATCTTCGGAAGTGAATGCATTTATCTTTTCAGAACTTATATCCAAAACGCCAACTATTTTCCTCTTTTTCTTGATCGGAATTGCCATTTCAGATTGAATTGGGGCATCATAAAGAGGAACAAATTGCGGACTTTTTGAAACATCGTTTATAACCACAACATCCCCGAGCAAAACCGCAGAACCCGCAATTCCATAGCCAACATCAATGATATAACTTTCATCAATGTAATCCTCAAGATATCCAGAAACTGCAGTCAACTTTAATTTCTTTGATTGATCAAATAGAGTAGTAGATAACATTTAGAAAATTAAACTCATTTCTTATAAGTGAAGCAACATTTTTAAAGAAATCATCAACGGATTTAACATCAAGCCCAAGCCGGGAGATCTCAGATATTAGCTTAAATTGAAATTTTTGCTTCTCAAGCCGTTTTTCCTTTTCGTCAAGAAGTTTAACCATTTGATTAAAGCTTTCGGCAAACTCGTAAATTTCGGACGAGCGAGAAACATCAAGTTGAACATTGTAAACCCCACGAGCTATATCCTGCATAAGCCCTGAAACTCTTGATATAGGCTTCATCACCCGACGGTTAAAATTTGATATTACCACAGTGAAGCCTAAAATTATAGCAATGGCAATTAAACTAAAAATAAGTAAATTCGCTTTCGTTATATTTTCCCTATAAGCAAGAGCATTTATTTTAACAAGAACAGTTGCGATTTTCCGATTCCCGTCTTCAACTGGCGAAAGGATCTCATAACATTCTTTTTCAGGAACATATCTCAAAATGTTATGCCCATACTGAAGGTTCACAGGGATTTCACTGCTCTCGCCCGTATAAAACATAAGCTTGCCTAAGCTATCAAATATCGCTATTAATTTTATATTTGGAAGATCCTTATAATTTTTCACAAACTCAAAACTTCTATTTGCTTCACCTTTAAGAATGCCTGATTTTATCTCATGCTTCAAAG
>JBCNVC010000010.1:5614-34896 GCA_039630395.1 Candidatus Kryptonium sp.
AACCAAAAGCAAAACATTAGCTTTGTTATAGATATAGTTCTCAAAATTTCTGATAAGCGCATGTTCGTTAAAATAAATCAAACCCGCAGTGATTAGAATAAGAAAGAAGGCAACCAAACTGGCAAAGGCTTTTTCGCTCATATTATTAGGTAAAAAAATTTTTAGTTTTTTACGAATTTCGATCTTTCCCGCCCGCTATACAGATCAAAAAAACAAATTTTGACTATTCACCAAAAGATATAAAATAAAAATAATCTTAACAAATCCGTTGTAAAAACTATCAAAATTTATCCTCCATTTTATCAATGCAAGTATTTAAAATAGCGGGGGCATAAAACCCCCTCGTTTTTACTCTTTGTAAGTGTCAATTTGCGCTCTCTGCAGTCTGTCACTATAGTCTACATAAACTGTTTTTATCTCCGTGAAGAAATCAAACACCGTCCATCCACCTTCACGATGACCATTTCCAGTTTGCTTTACCCCACCGAACGGAAGGTGTGTTTCCGCACCGATAGTCGGAGCATTGATATATGTTATTCCAGCTTGGATGTCTCTTATTGCTTTAAATGCCTTGTTAACATCTCTTGTATAAATTGAAGAGGATAACCCATATGAACTATCATTTATAACTTCAATTGCTTCCTCAAATGATTTGACTTTTATAACGCTAAGAACTGGACCAAAAATTTCTTCTTGCGCAATTCTCATCTTTGGATGGACATCAACGAAAATTGTCGGTGCATAGAACCAACCTTTGTCATATTCTCCACCAGTTAACCTGTGACCTCCAATCAACAACTTTGCTCCCTCCTGCTTTCCAATTTCAACATATTCATGAATCTTGTTAAGCTGAGCTTCATTTATAATTGGACCCATTTCCGTAGATTCATCAAGCCCATTTCCAACTTTTAATTTCTTAACCCTCTCCACAAGCATTTCAATGAATTGATCATAGATCGCTTCGTGAAGTATTAACCTGCTTGTTGCAGTACATCTTTGTCCCGAGGTTCCGAAAGCTCCCCATAAAACACCATCAAGAGCAAGTTCAAGATTAGCATCTTCAAGAACTATTTGAGCGTTTTTACCGCCCATTTCAAGTGAAACTCGTTTCAATGTGTTCGCCGCTTCTCTTGAAAGAACTTTTCCAACTGCCGTTGAACCCGTAAAACTTATCAAATCAATATCTGGATGTCGCACGATTGCCATACCAACTTCATTACCTCCACCATGAACGAGGTTAACAACTCCTTCTGGGACACCAGCTTCTTCAAGAATTTGAACGAGTGTGGTTGCTGTCTTAGGTGTATCTGATGCAGGTTTGAAAACAACCGTGTTTCCTGCTACGAGAGCTGGGAAAATTTTCCAAGTTGGAATCGCCATCGGGAAGTTCCAGGGAGTTATAAGACCAGCAACTCCAACAGGCAAACGAATCGCCATTGCAAACTTGTTTGGTAATTCAGATGTTGTCGTATAGCTAAACAACCTTCGCCCTTCACCAGCTGCGTAATATCCTGTGTCAATTCCTTCTTGAACATCCCCACGAGTTTCGATCAAAATTTTCCCCATCTCTCGCGTCATCTCACGAGCGATCTCTTCCTTTCTCTGAACAAGAAGATCAGCAGCTTTCTTAATTATGTCCGCACGCTTTGGAGGAGGAACAAGTCGCCAAGATTGATATGCCTTTTTAGCAGCTTTCACAGCTTCCTCAACATCTTCGGCACTTGATTTAGGAAATACTCCGATTAAATCATCCCAATTAGCAGGATTTCTGTTTTCAAAAGTTTTCCCAGACTTTGCATCCACCCATTTGCCATTGATATAGTTCTTGAATACTTCGGCCATGTTAATGTCCTTTTTTGTTTTTTTACTTAATGAGATTTATTTCAAACAAACAAATCATCCAAAGTTTAAGTTTGCTTATCAATCCCGATCTTCTCGAAAATGTAATCAACTTTTGCAAGCACACTTTTGTAATCAAAAATTTTGTCAATTTCATCATTGCTCATATATTTTGAAACATCAGGATCGTTCTTCAAGAGTTGTGCAAAATTTTCGCCCGTCCTCCAACTTCGCATAGCGTTTCTTTGAACAATATCATATGATTTCTCCCTTGTTAATCCCTTTTCAATCAAGGCAAGCAAAACTTTCTGTGAAAAAATTAAACCATTTGTCAAATTCAAGTTTCTCTCCATTCTATCAGGATAAATGAGAAGTTTATCAACTATATCTATCATCTCCGTTAGCATAAAATCAACAAGAGTTGTACTATCTGGGATAATTATTCTCTCAACTGATGAATGCGAAATATCTCTTTCATGCCAAAGCGGTATGTTCTCAAGTGCTGCGAAGGCATTTGCTCTGACAACTCTCGCAAGTCCAGAAATCCTTTCACATCTCACGGGATTTCGTTTATGCGGCATTGCCGATGAACCTTTCTGTCCTTCTGAAAAATACTCTTCCGCTTCCAAAACCTCGGTTCTTTGCAGATGTCTTATTTCCGTTGCGAACTTCTCAAGCGATGATGCTATCATCGCAAGCGTCGTAAGATATTCCGCATGCCGATCTCTTTGAATTATCTGAGTTGAAACTGGCTCAACTTTTAGACCAAGTTTTTCACAAACATATTTTTCAACAAATGGATCAACATTGTCATAAGTCCCGACTGCGCCTGCAATTTTACCATAAGCTATGTTTTCAATTGCTTTCTTCATTCTCTCAATATTTCTTTTCGTCTCCTCAAACCAAAGGGCAAATTTAAATCCGAGAGTAATTGGTTCCGCATGCACCCCGTGAGTTCTACCTATCATTAAGGTATATTTATGTTCAATTGCCTTCTTTCTTAAAACTTCTGCTAATTTCGTAAGGTCATCAAGTATTATTTCCCCGGCTTGTTTCATTTGGACCGCAAGACATGTATCAAGGACATCGGAAGAAGTCATGCCGAAATGAATATACTTTGAAGCTTCGCCGACATTTTCAGCTACATTCGTAAGGAAGGCAACAACATCATGTTTAACTTTTTCCTCAATTTCAAGAATTCGTTTAACATCAAATTTGGCTTTTCTTTTTATTTCTTCAACAGCTGATTCGGGCACAAGCCCAAGTTTTGAATGCGCTTCAACCGCAAGGATTTCAATTTGAAGCCAAATGCTGAATTTGTTCTCGTCAGACCATATTTTCTCTAATTCTGGTCTTGTGTATCTTGGTATCATAATTTCTTCTCTATTTATGATTTTTCAAGTTTCATTTTGATGTTTATCTCTTTTCCATCCCGTATGACCTTGAAATTCAAAACATCTCCAACCTTCGCTATCTTTATTATTTCGATCAAACTTTGATCATCTTTTATTGGCTCCCCATTGACTTCCACAATTAAATCACCTTCTTTAAATCCGGCTCTTTGCGCCGGGCTATCAGACGATACATCAGTAATTATTACACCCTCCGCTCTTGGGAGCTTGAAATATCTTGCAAGATTTTCATCTAAAGTTTGAACTTTCATTCCAATTCTAAAATCACGATCAACTTTCCCTTTCTTAATAAGGTCATCAATTATCGTTTTTGCTCTATTTATCGGAATTGCGAAACCAACGCCGACATTCCCCTGATTCGGCGTATAAATAACTGTATTAATACCGATAACCTCACCGAGCGCATTCAACAAAGGTCCGCCACTATTACCACTATTTATAGCTGCGTCTGTTTGAATCATATCTCTATAAATTCTTCCATCAACAGAATGTAGATTCATTTTGACGGCACTTATGACACCAACTGTAACCGTTGGCTTATTTCCGAGTTCAAACAACCCGAATGGATTTCCCATAGCAATCGCCCATTCACCAATTATGACATCGTCGGAATTTCCAAGGACAAGATAAGGTAGCCTTTCTTTGACATCAATCTTCAATACAGCAATATCAGACACGGGATCTTTACCGACAAGTTTTGCTTTATACTTTTCACCCGTTGAAAGTGTGACAAGTATCTCTTTAGCATTTCCAACGACATGTTCATTCGTTACAACATAACCATCGGGCGAAATTATAAATCCAGAACCCAAACTTCTTACAGGAACACGATATTTAAACCTGTCCCCAAAAAAGTACCTAAAGAAAGGATCGTCTTCAAAAAATCTAAAAAACGGATCGGTGTACTCTTCAATTGCGGTGACATTTATACCGACGACAGCTGGACTTGCCTTTGCAATGGCTTTTGTGATGGCGTTGTGTCTTGCGTCGTAAAGATCCTGGACGACATCATAATGAGAGTTGTCAGAACGATTTGATTCTCGATATACCTTGTCATTAAAAGGTGAAATTTCATAAGGATCTTTTTGGTTAATCTTTGCAATTAAAGAATTAATAGAATAACCAGCGATCATTCCAACGATCAAAACAGCTACGAAGCCAAAGAAGATAACCTTTTTCTTTATACCTTTAAACATCGCTTTGACGGAATTTATTTTTTAAAACTTTCCAATCCTTGATAAGTTGAGCAAGCGGTTTAAGATGTTTGATGAAGATCAACAGCGAGATTAAGATAACAAAAACGAGAAAATTTTCATCGTTTAAATTCAAACTGCTGAAGGAATTAAATAATTTCAAAGCTGGAATGATCACCAAAGGTGTGAAAATTGTTGCCCATATGTTTCCAGCATGAACATTCCGAATCTTTGCATATGCAATTAACCAGAGAACGCACCAAACGAAAACTATAGATGGATTTATGACTATAAAAACACCAACCGAAGTCGCAAGACCACGTCCACCGTAGAAACTTATCCAAAAAGAAAAATTGTGTCCTAAAACTGCTGAAAATCCAGAGATAAGTGCCAAAATTGAATCGCCCCCACACAGACTTTGACAAACTTTCACAGCAAGAGCTCCCTTTAAAACATCAACGACCAAAACCGTAATTCCGATCAAAGCTGAACCAGTAACTTCATAAGCATTTAAAGCCCCTACATTTCCACTTCCTGCCCTGCGAATATCTATTTTCTTAAATGTTTTGACAAGAACAAAAGCAGTTGGAACAGAGCCGAACAAATAACCAATCAAAAACGCAGTTAGATATTTGAACATTGTTCAAAGAAATTTCTATTTCGCAATTTTCTATTCAAACCCTATGATTCACTCAAAAGTTAATAAAACAAAGAAAGATAACAAAATCATTTGAGTAGCATAACTTTTTGACTTCCCCCAAATTTTCTGCCCCCATCAAGTGAATTTGCAAACATTGTAATAAAATATACGCCTGAACCAACTGTATTCCCGGCGTCGTCCTTTCCATCCCATTTAACAACCTTGTGTCCAGGATCAAGTTTAGCATCAATTAAAGTTTTCACCTTTCTTCCCATAGCATCCCATATAATCAACTTAACACTTGAATATTCCGGCAAAGCAAACTCAATTTTTGTTTCAAGATTAAAAGGATTTGGATAAGCTGGAAGTAGCTTATATTCAGTTGGGAAATCATAAACTGCATTTAAAATATCAAACATCATCATTTTGCTGATATTCTCAACACTTGCTATCACGATTGGATTAGATTCAAGCAAATGCTCAATTTTTGCCTTCGGTATAACAAGTGTCAGAAGCGTGCTTTCACCAGTTTTAAAATATTTCCCACCATCGGCATAGAGCAAGATTACTGTTTTATTAAATTCATTTCTTGACCATGTAAGATTTAACCCAACTGCATCAGGCATTTTCCAAACATCTTCAATCCTCGGCAAAGCAGAAGATCTAAATTCTATTTGAATCCCCCGTAACTTTTCTTCATTGTTAAGAAGTTTAATCCTAACTTTAGCTAATTTATCTCCAGGATCAAAAATTTCAAATTTAATAGTCCCTCTTGCGTGTGAAGTAACTTTCCCGAAGCTAAGTAAATCTTTTGGATTTTGTCGTTCTGTTATTCTATAGACCGGTTTCCCACTGACCGCGCTTATAACACCAGAATAAGTTGGCCAAGCCCCAAGGGAAACCGCATCAACTATTACGGTAAGATCTAATTGTGTTATAATATCATCTCCTTCTCCATCCGTCGGATCGCCGTTTCCACCGGTTCCATAAACATCCGCACTTCTTCTATCAGCTTTATCTGGATTTGAACCATCATAACCATTTGGATTTGCCCCACCTCCGTAAAAAATTCTTGATCCAGTCAATGGATCATTTACTGAAACAGATGAGTATTTTTCAATAACTATATCAGCAATTGATGTAACATCGGAAATATCAATGTTTCCATCCCAATTTATATCTCCATATTTTCTATGTTGAGTGTATCCAGATGGGATAAATTGGGGAACAGTAATAGGAAATTGTGTAAATGAAATAACTTGCAAAGTTGTATGACCATCTGTGACTGCAAACGAGGATGCTGTATTTGGCGGATCAACGAGATGAATTGTCGCCGGGGAGATATTGGTTAAATTGATATAATAAGTTCCATCGGTTGTTGGTGCATCGAAATTTAAAACTGCAACAAGATAAGCACCTTCAAAATTTCCAGCATCTGTAAGAAGCGATGAGTTTGTGTTGCCCGTTATCGTCACCCTGACCCCACCGGGAATGTTAGTTTTGCTAATCGTAAAGCTCCCAGCAATTGACGGATGTATAGAAACATTTGCTGAACTTATACTAATGCTTGCACTTGTAATTTCAAATGTGAACTGATGCACACCTTGCTCAGGAGGTGTCCTATCAAGCCAAGTAAGACGAACATAAGCGGTGTTACCAGTTGAAGATGTTTGAACAGATATTGAACTTACAGAAAATCCAACCGAAAGTCGTTGATCCACGAGATCAGGGATCGTCAAACTTGCGAGAGATTGATTAAGATAATCCATTATTTGCGTAAATTGTCCGCCGACATAAATTCTACCAGATTCAATTACCGGAAGCAGAGTATATACAATATCATTTGCCTTTGGATTCCAAGAAGTCACAGCTCCTGTATTTATATCAACTCCCGCGAGGTAATTTCTTGTAACACCTCCGATATTTGTAAAAGCACCACCACAGTAAATGGTACTGCTTGCGAGCGCAAGCGAATACACAGTATTATTTGCATTTGGATTCCAACTTAACAAAGCCCCAGTATTTGCATCTAAAGCTGCAATGTAATTTCTCGTTGTTCCATCTATCGTTGTGAAAAAACCACCAACATAAACTCTCAAATCTTGAACGACAATTGCCCAAACCGTATTATTTGCACTTGGAGCCCAACTTAACAACTCGCCGGTTGTAATGTCAAACTTCGCTAAGCGATTCCTTGTAAGGGCATCCATTGTCGTAAAAGCACCACCAACATAAAGATGGTTCCCACTTATAAACATCGCGTAAACTATACCATTTGCAGTTGGATTCCAAGATGTCAATTGTCCTGTAGTTATGTTAAAAGAAGCAAGATAATTTCTTGTCCTTGCAACCCCTTGGGTTATACTTGTAAAAGCTCCACCCACATATAAAATTGAGCCTGAAGATGCGAAACTACGAACATCACCATTTGCAGATGGATTCCACGCTGTTATAGTCCCATCGCTTAAATTAAACGAAGCTAATCTGTTTCTCGTCTGACCCGCTACAGTTGTAAATTGCCCTCCAATAAAAAGATAACCACCAGCAATGTGCATACTTAGAACATTGTTGTTTGCTCCTGGATTCCAATTTGTTAAATTACCTGTTGATAAATCAATGCTTGCAATATAATTTCTCACACGAGCGTTTATACCCCCAAAATTTCCACCAACATAGATTCTACCACCATAACCGGATATTGCGTTGACGCTGTTGTTAAAAGCTGATGCATCCCAAGAAGTAAGCACAAATGCATTATTAACGATGTTAAATTTCGCTACTCTATTTCTTGATTGACCTGCTATTGATGTGAAAGCACCGCCGACATACACCTCGCTATCTATAGCAAAGACTGAATTTACTGTGGCGCTCGGATTTGGAGTCCACGGATCTAATGTTCCAGCTGGTGCTAATAAAGAAAAAGCACAGAGATAGTTTCTTGTCTGTCCAGCTATTGTCGTAAAAGAGCCACCAACGATCAAATACCAAGCCCCGCCCCAAACGAGTGTAATTGAATTAACAGCACCATTTGCACCACCAGTTGGATACCATACAACAGCCCCAGTTGAGGCATTGAGCCCAACGATTCGGTTATATGTAACTCCACCTATTAATGTAAATGTCCCACCGATATACAGGATATTATATCCAATCAATTGAGAAGTTTCAAACAAAGCCATTGTCAACACCGCACCATTTTGGACATTTGGATTCCAAGAAGTTACAGCCCCAGTGTTTGCATCAATTCCTGCAACTCGACCTCTTGATACTCCCCCAATTGTTGTAAAAGATCCTCCAACATAAACAATATTTCCGTAAGGTACAATTGAATATACACTTGCATTTGCACCCCCCGTTGGATACCAACTATCAACAGTGCCACTTGTTATGTCAATTCTTGCAATTCTATTTCTTGCGACGCCACCTATACTTGTAAAATCCCCACCAACATAAAGGTAATTTCCAACTCTTGCAAGCGCTCTAACAATTCCATTTGCTCCAGCTGGTAGAAAAGATGAATTGATAGAGCCATCAGGTAAGATATGCACTATGTTCGTCCTTGGTACACTCCCAACCTGTGTAAAATTCCCTCCAACGAACCATCCACCTGCACCATCGCTTACAACCGCAAGCACTGTTCCAGGACCCGTCCCACTTAAAATTCTTGGAAAAGATAAAATTGCATCGCCAGTAGTTCTATCAACAACCGCACCAGCCATTATCGGTCTATATACCTGTGTAAATGTCCCACCAAAATATAAAAAATTCCCATCCCTTGCAGTAGCCCAAATAGTCCCGTTCGTCACCCAAAAATTTTCCTCTATTGTTTGCCCATTTAGTCTAAAAGCAAGGATGAAAAATAATGTTAAAATTAATCCCTTCAATCTCGCATCTTGCGTTTTTTCTCTAATTAAATATACAAAAGAAAGCGGAATTTTGTCAAGAATTTAAAATCTCTAAACCTACCACTTACATATTTCAAGATCGTTCAAAATAAAAATACAGATAGAACAAAACTAAAAAGCCTTAAACTCACTTTATTGCCTCTAAAGTTTTTTCCTTTTCAAATTCAGAGCGAAGTTTGAAAAAGTACTTAAATGTCAAAAACACCACTCCAAGTGCAAGGAACAACAAAAGTAAATCAGTTATCGTCAATGTTAAATTCTTTGACTCTATGTATCTTTTTAAGAGAATTGAAAGCGAAGTTATCGTTGTTAAAATCATAAACCCAGCGGGAATTGCTGCAAAATATGCTTTTATTGATTTTTGCGCAAACCACGCGGTCACTGCAACAAGTGTAAGCGCTGCTAAAAGTTGATTAGCTGATCCAAATATCGGCCAAATTTTTTGATAACCATTCGAAAAAGCAAGCAACGCAGTTAGAACTATACCAAGAATTGAATTGAAAATCCTCGAATCTAAGATTGCTGGTTTTACAACAAACAAAACATTCCACAACTCCTCAAAGAAATATCTCATCAATCTGAACAATGTATCTATTGTCGTTATCAAAAATCCTTCAAGCATCAAAATTCCAAAAACAGTTCCATATGAAATCGGTATCCCAAGCCCCGTGTTAAGTATTTTACCAACGCTTACTGCAAATGCAAGCGGGGCATTCCCCTGCATAAGTTTTCCATCTTGCATCGGCCAAACTAATTCTTTATAATGTTCAAAATCAACCGCTCCAAGTATCGCAAGAGCAACTGAAAGCCCAAGTAATGACTCAAGAAGCATAGCGCCATATCCAATAAGATGCGCGTGCTTTTCATTAGCAAGTTGTTTTGATGTAGTCCCAGTTGCTATCAATGCATGAGCTCCAGAAACAGCACCGCAAGCGATTGTCACAAATAAAAATGGCCATACAAGACCAAGTGCTTGCATTGATTCTAAATTTATATTAAAAGCAGGAGCTTGAATTTTAACTCCTGCGAAACCACTTCCAAAGATCCCCAATATCAACCCAACAAGACCTATGTATAAAAAATGAACATTCGTAAAATCGCGAGGTTGCAAGATCACCCAAACCGGGATCCACGACGCAATGAAAGAATAAACAAGAATAATTATCATCCATGCCTTTGGTTCAAGTGTCACAGGATACTCAAATCCAGCAATAACTGAAATCAAAGCTATCACCAGCGCGACAAAACTTGCAATAAATGTCTTAACACGTTTTTTATAAAGCAGATAACCAACCAATGGAGCAAATAATGTTATAATTATAACCGATGTTGATGCTATACCCCCTATCTTTCCGTGTGGCTCACCATTTATAATCGTCGTTTTCAAAAGCGTTTGATCCGGTGAAAGTCCAAGTTTTGAAATTGGATAATAAGATGTCAAGGCTATTGCCGTAAGTTGAAGGAAAGCAGCATTTACAAGCATAATAAGCAAAATCGCAAACGAAAGGAAAAAAGCAAAACCTGTATTTCCAAGTGTCTTTTTGGCTATATGAGCTATAGAGCGACCGTTTTCTCTTACGCTTACAAACAAAGCTGAAAAATCATGAACAGCGCCAATGAAGATCACACCAAGCAAAAGCCACAACCACACAGGAACAAAACCGTAAATCAAAGCAAGCGTTGGTCCAACAATTGGACCCGCAGCCGCAATTGAAGCATAATGATGCCCAAGTAATACGATCGGCCTTGTTGGAACATAGTCAACCCCATCGTTTATTCTAACCGCAGGCGTTGGAATATTTGGATTCACACCCGCTTTGCGAGCAACATACCTTCCCCATGTAAAAAAACCAATTAACAACCCAATTACCGATAAAAGCATCGCTAATGCAAGATTCATCTTACACCTCCAAATTTTTTACTGAAACGCGTTTTCAATGTGATTTATCCTTGGCTTTCCACTTTTAAACATTATCCCAATGAAATCAAACCTACATTCTGAAAATTTAACATCGTTTGTTTGAAGAAAAGCAGACGCTATCTTTTTTAACTGTTCTCTCTTTCTAATGGTGACTGTATCTTCCGGTGTTCCGAAGTTCTCAGAAAACTTTGTCCTCACCTCAACGAAAACAAGCACATCGCCATCCATCGCAATTATATCAATTTCCCCATGTCCAAATCTATAATTTCGCTTCAAAATTCTATAACCTTTCTCACTTAAAAACTTAACAGCAATATCTTCACCCATCTTTCCTTTGAAAGCTTTTTTCATGAAATAGCTCAATCTGTGTTAATTTCTTAAGAATTTTACGAACGGGAGCGTAAGATCTTCTGTGGATTTCTATAACTCCATATTTCTCAATTGCTGAAAGATGCTCCTTCGTCGGATAACCTTTGTGTTTTGAAAAACCGTAATTTGGGAAAATCTTATCGTAATGTTCCATAAACTCATCTCGTAAGACCTTAGCAATAATTGATGCCGACGCAATTGAAATTGATTTTCTATCTCCCTTGACTATGTTCCTTACAATGCTCTTTTTCATATCGCAATTTGACATCCAAAAATCAACATCAAAAAAATTTCCATCAACTAACACAACCTCTGGCTTTACCTCAAGATCAAGCAATGCTCTGGTCATCGCAAGTTTTGTTGCCTCTCTTATGTTAATTCTATCTATCTCATCGCTTGACGCTATACCAATTCCAATATCAACCGCATTTTCTGCGATAACTTTAAAAAGCTCCACCCTTAACTTCGCCGAAACCTTTTTTGAATCATAAATCAATGGATTAAAATAATCCTTAGGAAGTATGACAGCACACGCAACGACAGGACCAGCAAGCGGTCCACAACCTGCTTCATCAACCCCAGCTATGATTGAATAACCTTGATTATAAAATTCATTTTCTATTTGCGTCATCTCATCTCGTAGTTTCAATACCATCAAAAACTACCAAAGTAAATTGCAAATAAACCAACCAACATTTCAAATTTAAGAATGTTGCTTAATCTGTTCAAATTTCGCTTGCTTTTATCTTTTATCAAAGAAATTACCACGAAGATCAACCCAACATCAACACACAAAATTATCAAAGCATAAAAACGATTATAAATCCCAACGAAATATGGAACAAAAGTTGACAAGATCAAAACGACGAAAACAACAACAGAGATGAAAACCGACTTTTCAACTCCGTTAACTATTGGAAATGTTTTAATACCAGCCTTCCTATCCCCTTCCATATCTTCAATATCCTTGACGATCTCACGCCCAAAATTTATCAAGAACGCAAAAACGAAAGGAAACACAGAATCCTTGAAATTTCCAACCACGCTTCCGGCAAACACAAACGCAAGTCCAGTCATAAAAGCAACTGTAAAATTTCCAACAAGAGGAACTCCCTTTAACTTATAACTATAAAGAAAAATCACAAAGACAGAGAAAAAAGCAATCAAAAAAGCAACCTCGTTCAAAAAAGAAGCGAAAAACAAACCTGAGATAGTTAAAACAAAATAAAGCAATAAAGCAAATCTTTTACTTATCAATCCCGACGGTATTGGTCTACTTGGCTTATTCACCTTGTCAATTTCAACATCAAAATAATCATTTATAACATTTCCCCCAGCATCAATTAAAGCCCCGGCAATCCCTGCAAACAGCGCAAGCTTAAACAAATCAGAATTCCCTTTTCCAAAAATCAAAACCCCAAAAAATATCGTCAACCCCGCAATTAAAACATTGGAAGGGCGAATTATCTTGACTATTCCAATTACTTTTCTAAAATTCACTTTCAACTCCCACATGTATTTTTCCCGTTCTAAAAGAATCACCTTTCCCAAGAGCGTAAATCAAACTTAATTTTCCTATCTCTGTCTTTAACCTAATCCCAACTCCATATCCATATCTTATAGCTTCAAACGAGCTTGTCACCCTTGGCAAAATCACCGGACGATAAATATAACCTGCGTCAGAAAATAAAAATATGTTGAAATCATCACCCAACCTAAATCTATTTTCCAAATTCAGCCATATTGCTCTCGTCGCAAGGAACTCCTTTTCCCTGTACCCACGCAATGTTTTCATCCCCCCAAACCTAAACACATCGCTTTCATCAAGTCCATCACCATAAATGATCACAGCATTAAACCTCGGAACGAGAACACTTTTCAAAATTTTTTCAAAATTCAAATAAAAGTCAAGCGAAAAATTGAATTTGTTTGTATTAACTTTCCGTCTTGTTTCAGGAGTTAGCAATTTCTCTGGACCAATAATTCTTTTACTACCAAGCTCATAAAAACTCGAAAAATAAACCCCAGAGCTTGGAAAATCCACATTGTCCCTTGAATCATACAAAATCCCAAAGCCAACATTTAAACTCACGCTTTCAAAAATTTGATAACCAATAAATTCTGTCGCCGTTGGGATAACCACTTTTCGGGAGATATAAAACGATGTTTTCAATATTTCAGAAAGCTTTTCAGAGCTTGTTAACTCTGCTGAAAAATTTAATTTCGGCTCTCTAACAACATAACTTGAATCTTGCTTCCGCTGATAGAAATAAACTTCTGCACTTAACGGAAAATTAAGAACATATGGCTCTAAATAGTTAAGTTCAAATTCCTGCGTCTCGCTCGTTTCGGAGTTCCATTTAACCCCAAATCTTCGTCCTGTGCCGAAAAGATTTTTCAAAGTTATATTTATATATCCCGTAAAATATCCTCTTGTGGTCTCAGTTTTTGGGACATAACCAACCACTCCATCAAAAAAATTTGTTTTCGCTTCTTTAACCCTGATTAAAATTCCTGCTACTGTATCTGATAAAAAAATTATCGGTTCTTCAACTGACTCAAACAATCCGATCTTTGTCAATCTCTTTTTTACTTGATTTAATTTTCCTTCACGATAGATCTCCCCCTTTTTAATTCTCATCTCTCGCAGGATCAAATCTTCTTTTGTTAACTTGTTTCCTTCAATCCTTATTTGATCAATCCTTATCAGTTTCCCCTCCGTTATTTTAAGTTTAAAATTAACAAATCCATCATCATCAAAATCTAAATCCGAAATTTCAATTTCCGCAAGGGGATATCCAACATTTGCATATGCGTCAAGGATTTTTCCAATTCTGTTTTTTAAAATTCTCGGCAAAAATATCTCACCTCGTTTAAAGCCTGAAATTCTGAATATATCTTCACTGGAAAAAAGCTTATTCCCTGATATCTCTACTTCCCCAACTTTTGCTTGTTCCCCCTCGGTGAGATAAATTTTCAAAACCCCATCAATTTTTATTGAGTCGACCCTCGCAAAATAGAAACCATTTTCAATGTAAAGATTTAAAATCTCGTTTTTCAATGTTTCAATTTTTTCATACGAAATTTCGCCACCGCCGATGATTTCTTGAACTTTTCGCTTTATCTCCCTTGCTGGCAGACTTTCGTTGCCATAAAGCTCAATTTCAATTGATTGAGATATAAGCGAATTAAAAACGAAAAGAAGAAGAGAAACTTCAAATAGTGTTTTGCGGATCAACATCAACTATTAACTTCACACCTCTTGAATTTAATTTTGTTTCAAACTTTTCCTTTAACTGCCATATTACCTCTGCAACTTCTTTGCCAGTTTTATCAGCATGTTTTGGAATTTTCATTATTATATGGTATCTGTAATTTTGATTTAACTTTGGTATCGCAGCTGGTGCAGGACCAAGGATTTGGACTTGTTGATGAATCTTCGTTTTCAATTCTTTCGCAAACTCATCCGCAGCGAGCTCAACGTTTTTCTCGTTTTTCCCTTTGAACTCAATCAACACAAGCCGAGCAAACGGCGGATAATTTAAATCTTTCCTTATCTTCAATTCCCTTTCATAAAACTCAAGCGTTTTATGGTTAACGACATAATCAAATATGTAATGATTCGGTTGAAATGTTTGAATTATCACTTCTCCTTCTTTCTCGCTTCTTCCAGCTCTGCCAGCAACTTGCGTTAAAAGCTGAAATGTTCTCTCGCTTGACCTGAAATCTGGAATAAGCATTGGTATGTCAGCAGAAATAACCCCCACAAGAGTCACCCTTGAAAAATCAAGTCCCTTTGCAACCATCTGTGTTCCCAACAAAATATCAACTTCGCCGTTAGCGAACTTTTGCATTATTTTATCATAAGACCTTTTCCCCATAGTCGTATCAAGATCCATTCGTATGACTTTCACATCTGATAAAATCTGGCTTATTTCATCCTCAACCCTTTGTGTCCCAACTCCTTTTAATTTTAGTTTAATTCCCCCACATTTGCGACATTTCTCAGGGACATTTTTAACGAAACCACAATAGTGGCATCTTAAATGATTTTGTGCTTTATGATATATCAAAGTAACGCTACAATTATCGCACATTTCAACATAGCCGCAATCTTGACACTCAATGTAAGTTGAATAACCCCGCCTATTTTGAAAAATTATCACACCCTCATTTTTGCGAATTCTTTCTTCAATTTTTTGCGCCAAAAGATTTGAAATTGAGGTTTTATTTCCATGTTCCTTTCTCTCTTTTATCATATCAACAATTTCTATCCTCGGCATCTTTGCATTGTCAACTCGCTCAGGCAAAACAAGCAAATGATATTTTCCTATCTTTGCGTTGTGATAAGATTCAAGCGATGGCGTAGCGGATCCAAGAATGACAACAGCATTGTTCAACTTGCCCCTCATTATAGCAACATCTCTTGCATTATATCTTGGAAAAGCGTCAAACTGCTTATATGAGCTTTCTTGTTCTTCATCAACAACTATTAAACCAATTTTATCGAGCGGTGCAAAGATAGCTGATCTCGGACCGATTACAATTTTATAAACTCCGTCCCTTATCATTCTCCAAGAATCATATCTTTCGCCTATGGACATTTTGCTATGCAGAACCCCAACGATATCTCCAAAATTCTTTTTAAAGCGATTTACAATTTGTGGCGTTAGCGAAATTTCCGGCACAAGAACTATGGCGGTTTTGCCAAATTTTATTATCTCGTTTACAGCTTCAATGTAAATTTGCGTCTTGCCACTTCCAGTTACACCATAGAGCAAAAATGTCTTGAACTCCTCTGAAGTTATAGCCTTTTTTATTTCAGCAAGCGCTTTCTTTTGATGCTCGTTTAATTCAACTTTTTTATTTGGCTCATCAAATTCATATTCAAATTTTCTCATAACCTCCCTTTCATTGATATCAACCAACCCCTTTTCAACAAGCTTTTTTACTACTTGTACCCCTGCGCCGGTTATTTTCAAAACATCTGAAAGCAAAACCTCGCTCTTCCCTTTTCTAAACTGATCAATCAAAAATAACAAAACCTCAACCTGTTTTGGCGACTTCCTCTCAATTTCAGAAATAACCTGTGTAAGTTTCTTTAAATTGTCAGAATACGACTTTGAGATTGATATAAATTTTTCAAATTTCGTCTTCGCCTTTTGCTCTGGGAGATGCTTTTCAATTTCAACATAACCGAGCGATTCCAACGCATGAAGAATTGAGTAAATGTTTTTAAAGTCAAATTTACTTTTCAAAGCTTTTATAGTAATCGGTGAGTTTAACTTCAAGAGAAATTTCAAAACTTCCGCTCGTTTAGGCGAGCTTTTCTCCATGTTTGATAAAACATCTGGTGCAGGTTGACGACGGAGTTTAACAATTCTTTTGCTTTCAAGGATTGTCCCAGCCGGAAGAGCGGTTTTTAAAACCTCACCCCAGCTTGCAAGATAGTAATCAGCAACCCACTTTGTAAGTTTCAGCATTTCATCTGAAAAAACAGGAACAGGATCAAGAACATCTTTTATTTCCTTCAACTTGTGCCATCCACTTTGTCCCAAGACATCAACAATTATACCCGTTAACTCCTGTTCGCCGAACGGAACTATAACCCTTTTACCAACCGCAACATCTTCTCTTAATTCATCAGGGACGATGTAAGTAAAAAGTTTATTCACCGGAACTGGAAGCGCAACATTAACATAAAGGTTCTTCATAAATTTTTCAATCTTTTAATTTATACCCATAAACAACGAGATTGAATCTATCCAATTAAGAGAGAAAAACTATTTGAAACATTAGAAAAACTGTCTAAACCTCGCAAAAATTAAATCCTTAAAGAGATACGAGCGATTCAAGAATTTTATAAACTTGAATCAATGGGATATTCCTTTCTTCAGCGATTCTCTTGCATTCTTCAAACTCTGGGACAAGTCGCTTTGAATTATTGACCAAAACAAGTTTAAACTTAACTTTTCCAAATGGTGTGTCAATTTCTTTTTGCTCCCTCGGTAATTTTTTCCGTCTTATTTCAATAATTCTAACTCCAAGCGTTGTGGTTTGTGTGAAGATAACTTTTAACACATCTTCAAGTTTTAATTCCGAAACAAGAGCTGAGAGCAAAATCCCAGGTCGCCCTTTTTTCATGTATATTGGAACCAAATAAGCATCGTTTGCACCCGAAGCTAAAAGTTTCTCAATCACATATGGATATATTTCCGGATTCATATCATCTATGTTCGTCTCAACGAGAAGAAGCTTTTCCTCTCCATATTTTTCTTCTATCTCACCGACAATAACCCGCAGAAGATTTACTTGGTCTGGAAACTCATAATAACCTGCACCATATCCGATAGAATGAACTTTGATCGTTTCTTTTTCAAGCCCATATTCGGCAAGAGTTGCAATTATTGCTGAGCCAGTGGGAGTTGTCAGCTCAAACGGAACATCTGTAAGAACAACTGGGAAATTTTTCAGCATCTCAATAGTTGCTGGCGCCGGTATAGGCATTTTTCCATGTTGCGCATTTATAGATGCTCCGGAGCCAAGCGGAATTTTTGAAGCGTAAATTTTCTCTATTCCTAATTTTTCAATACAGATTATGGATCCAACTATATCAACTATTGAATCAACAGCTCCGACCTCGTGAAAATGCACCTGATCCACTGATACATTGTGAATCTTCGCTTCAGCTTGAGCGAGCGTATTAAAAACTCTTTTTGATGTTTCCTTGACGAATTTTGACAGATCACTTTTATCAATTATATCAAAAATATCGGAAAGATGACGATGCTCAGGCTCTTTTTTTTCTACGATCACATCAAACTTTGTTGCACTTATGCCATTTCTTACGACTTTTCTAACACTGACATCAAAATTTTTCAAATTTAATTTCAAGATCTCTCTTCTAAATTCCTCAAAATCAATCCCAGCGTCAATTAACGCTCCAACAGTCATATCTCCACTTATACCTGAAATGGCATCAAAATAAGCGATCCTCATTTCCCAAAAGACTTTTTAGTAAAATTTAACTTCTCAAAACAACATAATCAAAGTGAGAAATGAAAACCATTGTTATCAATAAGTTCAAACATCTTGCCACAAATTTCACTAAGGAATTAGTTAAATCGTTAACTAATGAACTTAAGCCCTATCAGGCAAATAAATTATAAATTTCGTTCCTTTACCAAGCTGGCTATAGACCTCAATTTCCCCAGAGAGTATATCAATTATTGCTTTAGTCAGCGAGAGTCCAAGTCCCGTTCCAGATGGATTTATTTCAAACGCGTTCTTGCCACGATAAAACCTATCAAAAATGCGAGGCAGATCATCTTCGCTTATACCAATCCCGGTATCAGAAATGGAAATTTTAACTTTTCCTTTCTCATGCTCGCAAATTATCTCAACTTCACCACCAGAGTTGGTATACTCAATTGCATTATCTATTATATTTTTCAACGCTTCAAACAAAAGCCTATCATCTGTCGTCAAGAAAATATTATTGCTACAATCAAACTTTATCTTAACATTTTTTTGCTTTGCTTTAAAATTAAACAATAGAACCAATTCACGAATTAAATCTGAAACACAAATTCTATCAAAGTTCGCTTTCACAATCCCGGCATCTGCTTTCGCAAGGTACAACATTGACTTTATTATTGAAATCGCCCTATCCGTTTGCCGTTGAATTGAATTTAAAGTATTTATATATTCGTTTGATCGTCTCTTCTTGATTAATGTGACTTCAATTTCATCTTTTATAACTGTAAGTGGTGTTAAAAGCTCGTGCGCTACATCAGATGTGAATTGAGAAATTTGGTTGAATGATTTCTCTAATCTCTCAAGTAATTTGTTAAGCGTGTTTACAAGCTTCACAATTTCATCTGGATATTTGCTGTTATTTAACACTATCCTATCAGTTAAATTTTCCGCCGTTATCTTATCAGCTCTTTCTATAACTTGTTCAAGGGGACTGATCAACTTTGAAACAATTAGGTTCCCACCATATGATGCAATTAAAAGCGCGAGCACAATTGCAATTATAATTGAAGTTCTCAAAAATCCCATCGCCGTCTGAACAGTGCCCTCAAACCTCGCTGTCTCAACGATTCCATGAAATTCGCCATTAAAATAAATCGGATGGTGGAAAATTCTCAACCTTTTTCCATTTATTAGAACTTCATCAGTGCAACCAAATTTTTCTTTGTTAGGATTAGGTATTAAAAAATCAGCTCTTTTTAAATTTTCCGATATAGCGACGAGGTTCAAATCCTTATCAAATACTCTGAAGAAAACCGAGGCTTCATTCAAATAAAGATGTTTTACCTCATAAAATTCAGTAGAATCAACAAAAGAAAGCCCGTTGGCGTCAAACCTTAGATTTTCAATAAGTTCCTTCGCTTCTCTGTGAAGTAGAATGTCAATTTCCTTGTGAAGTGATTTATCAAGATATATATAAATCCCTATCTCAGCTAATAAAACGGTAATCGTAAAAACGAACAAATACCATAAGTTTAGCCGAAATTTCAAAGATTTGTAATTCATATTCGGTTCACCTGTTTATTCGAATTTTAAAACATAGCCGACGCCACGAACCGTGTGAATCAATTTTTTTTCAAAACCGCTATCAATTTTCTTGCGCAGATAATTAATGTAAACATCAATGTAATTTGTCCCGGTGTCAAAATTTATCCCCCAAACATTTTCTCCTATCTCTATTCGCGATACAACCCTTCCTTGGTTTACTGCAAGGTAATATAGAAGATCATACTCCTTAGGAGAAAGATAAATTTTTTTCCCACCCCTTGTAACAGTTAGGGCTTATCGGATTTATAACGAGATCAGCGATCTGAATTGAGGAAGAAACCGTTTTGGCACCCCTTATCAAGACTTTTATCCTCGCAAGCAGTTCTGAATATCGAGACAGTAAGTTAGATAATCATCAGCGCCAGCCTCCAAGTTAACCTTGACATCAACCGCATCAACTCACGGTCAGCATTAGAATTGGAACGGTCAATTTTATTTCTTCTTATTTCCTTACAAACCTCAAGACCATCTTTTTTGGGCAACCTCAAATCAAGAATTATACAGTCATACTGTCCTGAGATAGCCATTGCAACGCCCGATTCCCCATCATAAGCCACATCAACATTATAACCAGCTTCTTTTAAACCCTTCTTCAATGTTTTGGTAAGTTCTTTTTCATCTTCAATCAAAAGTAATCTCATAACGCCAACTCAAATTTTGTTGCTATTTTACGCAACTATACAAAATTAACTCCGTCAAAATTTACAAACAAACTTCCATAGGAATAAATTAGCGAATTCTAATTCAGCTTTTTAAGTAGTTTTTATAAATTTAAAACAAAAAAGGTTAAAACTATGCCTCTTCATCCAATTTTCGTTCATTTTCCGATCGCTCTTCTAACAAGCTACATCCTTTTTGAAATACTTTGGATGATTTTCCGAAGGGACTGGCTTAAAAATTCAGCTCTCCTCATTCTTTTACTCGGCTTAATTTCCGTAGTTCCATCGCTTTTATCAGGCGAAGCTGCTGCAGAAAACTTTGAAGAAGTTTCCCAACTTAAAGATCTAATTGAATCACATGAGACATTTGCAAAACTTACAGGAATTACCTTCCTTATCGCCATGATTCTAAAAGTGATTTTGATCCGAACAGGGAAATTTAACTTCAAAACAAATCTGATCGTTTTTGCTATTTCATTAATTGGCTTGTTTTTCTTAATTCAAACAGGAATCAAAGGCGGAGAACTTGTTTATAAACATGGCGTTGGAATACTCTACTAAAACATACAAAAATTTTGAAATGAAAAACCTTGTTTTCATCCTATTTTTTACCACTGGATTTATCTTCGCCCAGCAGGATACAACGGAACAAGCAATTGATCTTGAGATAATAAAAACGATGAATGGAAAACAAATTTATGAAGCATTTTGTGTAAAATGTCATGGAACGGATGGAACTGGGAATATATCTGATGAATTAAAGCAAAACTGGGACACTTCACCCCCTGATTTCACGGATGGATATTTTAATTCAAGAGAGCCACGAAAAGATTGGTACGCGGTGATAAAATATGGTGGCGCAAGCAGAGGACTATCACGAATAATGCCAGCTTTCGGAGATGCTTTTACCGACCAACAAATCTACGAGATAATTGACCACATAAAATCTTTCATAGATCAAAAGAAATATCCTCAGGGCGAAGTTAACTTTATCAGAGCTCACTATGTAACAAAAGCATATCCAGAACAAGAATTTCTTTTGATTCCAACTTATACCCACAAAACTGAAAATGATCTTAAAACCACTGACACAAAAATCGTTCTATATTACGCAAACAGATTCGGGACGAGATTTCAATACGAGATCAAACTTCCACTACAAAATTTAAGTTCATCTGTTAAAAATGAAACTGGTATAGGTGACCTTGAACTTGGATTGAAGTATGCTTTTTATGACAACTATAAGAATCTGTCAATCTTAACAGGTGGATTTGAAATTTCATTTCCAACTGGAAATGAAAAGAAAGGTTTCAGCAAAGGAACAGTTCTTCTAAATCCTTATATCGCATTTGGGAAAGGGATCGGCGATAAAATTGAAATGCAAAGTAGTGTAAAATTTGAAACACCAATTAACAGAAACAAAGCAAATCCCGAACTATTTTATGCTATTTCAACAACGCTTGTGATCCCAGAAGGTAAAAGAGGATTTTTCCCTGGTATTGAACTCGCTGGAGTTAAAACATTCGGCGCGAACAAACACACGATTTCATTAATTCCTAAAATTTACATTGCTCTTACAAAGCGGGGTCACCTCGCATTATCAATTGGAAGGGAAATTCAAATCTATGGAGATAAAACATTTAAATATCGTTATGTTGCTTTTCTACTTTGGGAATATGTTGACGGTGGGATTTTAAGTGGCTGGTGAAATAGTTTTATTTTCGCTGAATCGTAAAATCCCAGCATCTTCACCATCGGATTAAATCCTGCCTTTGTTGTGCTAAATTAAAAACTTGACTTTCTTTTCCCCTTTTATTATATTTAATTTAGATTAAATCTAAATAAACAATTGCAATGAGCAAGATCGCACATTTAGTTCTTGTTCTAACTTTGCTAACTCAAATCTCGCCAAAGATCGCCGTTTCACAAGGAGCGAATTATCATCTTATGGGAACATATGCCTATATTGAGCTATCACCTCAAAACCTAAACCACACGGCGTATAAATACCTCAAAGAGATTGAAGCGAAACTTTCCGACTATATTGATTCCTCTGATATCTCAAAAATAAACTCAAATGCGGGATATAAGTTTACGAAGATATCTAATGTTGCCCTTGAAGCGATAAAAGATGCGATCATTGTTTCAAAGAAAACTTGGGGAGTTTTTGATATCACCGTCGGAGCGCTAACGATCAATTCAAAGAGAATGAAAAAATTTCAAGAGGATAGCGCCTATAAACTTATTAATTTCAACGACATCATTATTTTTGGTGATAGTGTAATGTTGGCAAGAAAAGGCATGGCAATTGATCTTGGGGGGATTGGAAAGGGGTTCGCGATTGAAAAAGTCTACGAAAATTTGAAAACGAAATCAGGATTTATATCAATCGGCGGTGATATGAAAGTTTGGGGACATAAAAGAACACTTGCAATTAAAGATCCTTTAAACGATCATGTTCTCGTTCAAATGGTTAATTCAAAAGATGTCGCACTTTCAACATCTGGAAATTATTTGCGAAAACATATTGAAACACAGGATGATAAAGTTGTCCAAGTGACCGTTGCACATGAAAGCTCAACATTTGCGGATGCTTACGCCACCGCTCTTTTTGCCATGTCCGAAAATCTAAGAAAGAAATTCCTAACCGAGAACAAAGATGTCGGAACCTTGATCCTCTATGCAGATGGATCAGTTTTCATAAATGAGAAATTCAGAGATTTCTTTGGTTTAATAATTTTCAAAGCAAATGGTCATCATATCTCAAAAACAAATGACGAGGCGAAAAAATGAAAAGCTCAATTCAAAAAACAATCTTCATTCTAAGTACCTTATTAATCTTGTTAAATTTTTCCTTTGCTCAATCACCTGAAGAAAAAATCAGGCAACTTGAAGAGAGAATAAAACAGTTAGAACTTGAGATATCAAAAATTCAAACTTCAGAAAAGCAAAGAGAACAAATAATTCAAGAAATCGAAGCCTTAAAAGAAGAAATAAGACGGCTTCGCCTTGAAGTAGCAATGCCAGAAATTGAGCTGAAATCTTATTTTGGACTTGGTCCCGCGGCTTCAAAAATCTACTACACCCCGAGAGGGCTTTCAATCGCTGGTTATGGTGAGATAACTTATGAAAACTATCTTGATCCATCAAAAACAGATAGAGGTGATGTGTTAAGGTTTGTGCCTTATATTGGATATAAATTTACAGACAAAATAATCGTAAATTCTGAACTTGAGATTGAACACGCCGGATTTGGAAATATCGGAAGCAGAAACCCCGATGTGTATGTTGAATTCTTATATGTTGATTTTATTCTGACATCAAAATTTAATATAAGAACTGGTTTATTTCTCATACCAGCGAGTGGGATGAATGAATATCATGAGCCAACTGTTTATTTCGGAACACTGCGACCTGATGTTGAAAGATTTATAGTCCCAACAGTTTGGAGAGAATTAGGAGTGATGGTTTACGGTGAATTAATAAGTGGGTTTTCTTACAAAGCTGGACTTATAAATGGATTGAGAACTGATTTAATAACCGATTGGATCGCCAGTGGAAGACAAAGAGGAGCTACGATAAATTTTGATAAGTTTGCTGGGGCTTTTGGAATTAGTTTTCAAAATGTGAAGAACTTAATCATTTCTGCTTCCCTTTATTATGGTGGTGGAAGTGACAAAGGTGGGGCAAGTGAAAAAGGAACCGAAGAAGCGAAATTTCTGCTTTTGACAACCGAAGGAATTTTTCAACTTGGTTATTTATCCACGAAATCTCTGTTTGCATACGGTAGTGCAAATGGCAATGACGCCTACATAAATAGGGCCGGGAGAGCCAAGAGAGTTTATGGGTGGTATGCGGAAGCAGGATATAATTTAATACCTGTAATTTATCCCGAATTAATAATTTCTCTTTCTCCCTTTGTGCGATACGAAAGATATAATCTTAACCGAGAGGTTTTCACCGGAACTCCTTCTCCTTCAAAAGATAGAAGCGTTCTAACAGTTGGTCTTGACTTTAAACCACATCCTCAAGTTGTCATAAAAGCGGATTATCAAATTCGCAACACCACATCCGATCTCCCCGCTGGTAGAGGCACCGGAAAAGACGAATGGAAAATTGATCAATTTAACATAGGTATTGGTTTCATATTCTAACGCCATTGAGGTTCTCCCCGGGTCTTTGACCCGGGGCGGATCTTTAAAAAATTTAATTGAAAATACGAGAATGAAACCGCTTTTAATTATCTTGTTCATCATGGCGCAAGGTAAAAAACCAGAAAAAGTTTTAAGCGAAATTTATCCTGATTCAAAAATTGAAATTAAAAACATCGTTATTTCGGATTTACAAGCTGAAAAAGTTAAAAATTTATCTGGATTAGAAATTGATACACGACTCATCACTTTTTACCTTGTTAAATCAAACTCAAAAATTAAAGCATACGCTTATGTTGATGTCCACATCGTGAGAACTCACCCCGAGGTCGTTTTGTATGTTTTAAATGAACGAGGCGAAATTGATCTGATTCAAATTCTTTCATTCAAGGAACCACCAGAATATATGGCTGATGAGAACTGGTTAAAGTATCTAAAAGGCAAAACACTTGGGAAAGATCTCTTGAAGCTAAGAAGGGATGTTCCAAATATGACAGGTGCAACTCTTACAGCAAAAGCAATAACTGATAACGCAAGGAAAGTTATAGCCTTGTGGAAAATAATTTTCGGAGAGACGAAATGAAATTTCTATGGACCGGAAATGTGAAAAATTCCAAACCAATTCACACCGCAATTTTACTTTTTACAGGTTTTGTTTTCTTATTTTGGATAAGTGCTTTTGTTAATTTTGGCTTAAAATTTGGTTACTCAGTTGAGAAAATTGAAACTTATTTTTTTGGCGAACCCGACTTCCCAAATGAGATTTCAATTGCTCATATTTCCGAAGAAACCCATGTAAATCTTTTTGTTTTCTCTATCCTTTTCCTTTGTATCTCCGCATTGCTCGTTTACTCAAATATTGATGAAAAATTAAAGAAGGGATTGATTTTAACTTTCGCATCTTCAGGGCTTTTATAT
This sequence comes from Candidatus Kryptonium sp., assembly GCA_039630395.1. Classification (GTDB taxonomy): domain Bacteria; phylum Bacteroidota; class Ignavibacteria; order Kryptoniales; family Kryptoniaceae; genus Kryptonium. Next base: position 31,205 of record JBCNVC010000010.1, read on the forward strand.
TCACTATCTGACTATATTGTCATTTCGCTTGGCAATGGATATGGGGTTTTGAAAATGTTTTTGTTTTTGCTTTTTCAAACGGTGATTTTCTTGTCGCTGTTGATCATATGGTTCAAAAGTTCGGGGAATCGCCGAGATAACGGGAATTCAAAATTTCTTGCGCTTTTAATTTTTCTATTTGCGATTTTCAATATGTTCTTTGTTGGTTTAAATTTTATTCTGTTCAGTGAGAAAATTGGATTTACAATTTCAAATGTTGTTGATTATTATCTTGGAAACGCTGAAAAATTTATAAAACCAAAATCAATCAAGGGACTTTTTGAAATTGCCTATTTACACTTAATTCCGATGGCTTTGTATTTAATTACGCTCATCCACTTCGTTTATGTTGTTAACGATAAATTTAACATCACTCTAACAGTTCTGCTTTTCGCTTCCGCTCTCGTTGACAATTTCAGTGGAATTTTGATTGTTCTGCTTGGGCGAGAAATTGCCGGAGTTAAGTTGTTTTCTTTTTTTATGCTTCAATTTCTGCTTTTCCTTTCCTCCGTGATTTTAATTTACAAATTGATAGTGTTAAGATTTAACTTCCCCAATCGCGGGCGTATCTGAAATCAATGTTTACTGTCCTATATGAAACTTTCGCAATTATTGGGGGTCTTCGTTTGAATTGATTTCTTTGAACCATATTTCTAACTCGTTCAATCATATCTCTATCAAAACCAAGTTCAAGAAGCTCCTCATCCGTTCTTCGTTCATCAACCATGAAATACAAAAGTTTATCTACAACCTTATAAGGAAACCCAATTTCATCTTCGTCTGTTTGACCGATCCATAAATCTGCTGTTGGTTTTTTTTCAATTATTTTCTTTGGTACCCCAAGTTCTTCAGCAAGTTGCCATACCTGCGTTTTGTAAAGATCACCAAGTGGATTTATAGCGCTTGCCATGTCCCCATAAAGAGTTCCATATCCAAGCAGAAGCTCCGTTTTGTTGCTTGTCCCGATAACAAGGGCTTTATAGAGAGCGGATAAATCGTAAAGCACAATCATTCGCATTCGTGCCATAACATTACCGCGCCTAATGTTATCCATATCTGGAAATTTCTCAAAATAAGCGTCGCACATAGGCGTTATATCAACAAATTCGCTTTTGATCCCGAGTTTTGAAATGACAAGCTTTGCATCCTCAACGCTATCTGGCGAACTCGTTTTATATGGCATTATAACACCGATTACATTTTCAGGACCAAGAGCTTCTGCGCTAAGGTAAGCTGAAACAGCGGAATCAACTCCACCAGAAACTCCTATAATTCCTTTTTTAAGCCCGAACCTTGTCGTTTCTTTTCTGATAAAGTCAACAAGAATTTTTCGCACTATTTTCATGTTAAGCTTTAAATCCCTTGCCTTTTCTAATATTTCCATTTTTGCAATAATTTTTGTTTTAAATTTGACTTTAAATGTCGTATTATCAAAAACTCTTAACCTCTGTCACCTTGTTTTGCTTTTTCATGTAGGTTCTTCCACATTTTTTGCACACCGCTTTGCTTTTCTTAAAAATCAATTTTTCACCACATTCGCATATCCAACCGGTTATTTTAGCTGGAACCCCTGCCACGATCGCATAGTCAGGGACATCTTTCGTGACGACGGCACCTGCACCAATCATCGCCCACTTCCCAATTGTTATACCACATAGAATTGTGGCATTTGCTCCAATCGTTGCACCTTCTTTGACAAGCGTTGGGATCCATTTACCACCTTTGGGATATTTTGCTCTTGGATTCAAATCATTCGTGAAAACAGCGGATGGTCCAACGAAGACATAGTCTTCAAGAGTGACAAGGTCATATACAGAAACATTATTTTGAAGTTTGACTCCGTTTCCAATTACAGCTCTTGAGCCAACGAAGCAGTTTTGCCCAATCACACAGTTTTTCCCGATTTTTGCGCCTTTCATTATGTGTGAGAAATGCCATATCTTTGTCCCTTCCCCAATTTCACAAGGTTCGTCAATTACCGCGGTTTCATGCGCATAAAATTTCTCGTTCATTTTTAAAAACACCCCATTATTTTGCAACGATTTGCTTGCAAGATCAAGGACTTTGAGAACGCGCATCGCTTCATAACCATCTGTAAAAGGTTTGATTCGTTTTTTAAAACATTCAACAAAGTGAAGACAAGCTTTTTTCAAAGGTTCTTCGTTTGGAATTTTAACTACTTCTGCGTTTGCTTTTTTTGCAATCGGCAGAGCACCTTGCCATTCAATTTTATGTGGATAAAGAATAAGTTTATTCTCTGGCTCTGTATCGTCAAAGACAGCCATTTTTTTAGTTCCAATTACGACAAGCTTTTGTTCCTTATATGGATGAAGCCAACTGACGAAGATATGAGCTTTCACCCCATTTTTAAACTCAAGATGCGTTAAAGTGACATCGCAAGGAATTTTTGAGTTAAGTTTTTCATCAGAGTTATCTGGAAAAAGGTAATTTTTTCCAACTGCTGAAATTCTTTCGGGCATTTCTTCCACGATTGAAAGTATAAGCGAGACATCGTGTGGGGCGAAGCTCCACAGCGTATTTTCTTCCTTTCTAAACTTACCGAAGTTCAATCTGTTTGAGTAAATATATTTTATCTCGCCTATTTCACCAGAGCGAATTAAATCTTTTAGCTTCGCAACAGCAGGATGATATTGAAGGACATGATCAACCATCAAGATCAAGTTTCTCTCTTCGGAAATTTTCAAAAGCTCAAGTGCGTCATCAATTCGCAAGGCAAGTGGCTTTTCAACGAAGACATCTCTCCCGGAAAGAAGGAATAACTTTGCAAGTTCAAAATGCGTCTCCGAAGGCGTCGCTATAACAACTGCTTTAATTTCCGGATCATTTATGACATCGTCAATTGAATTGGTATAATTTGCCGGAAATTTATTTTTCAGCTCGTTAAAGTTTGATTCGTTTATGTCGCAGACGGTTTTCAAAACTCCAATTTCAAAAAAATTTCGCACAAGGTTTTTTCCCCAACTTCCCGAGCCGATAACCGCGACAAATTTTTCCATCACTACTCAAAGAATTTATTTAAAAACAAATTCCTCAACATTGAACTGATAAATCCTTCTTGTATCCCGAAAAGCGTTGGAACTGGATAAAACTTAACTTCGTATCTCCCTTTTATTTTCGCTTTTTCTCTTGAGAAATCAATCGCTTTTCTCAAACCACCGAGTTCGTCAATAAGTTTAAGATTTAACGCTTGAGTTCCAGTATAAACTTTACCTTGAGCTAATTTTTCAACTTCATCAAGTGTCATGTTTCTATTTTCCGCAACCTTTTGCTTGAAACCAAGATAAGTATATTGAAGTGCGTTCTCAATGCCCTTTCTTTCAATTTCAGTCCAATGTCTTGTTGTAGAGAACATATCTGCGTAGTCGCCTTTTTTATATGTCTCAATTTTTATTTTCAAATTTTCATAAAGCTTTTCAAGGACTGGTTTTGAATAAACAACGCCGATGCTTCCTGTTAATGTCGCTGGATTAGCGAAGATCTTATCAGAGCTACAGGCAACATAATAACCACCGCTTGCTGCGACATTTCCAAATGATATAACGACAGGTTTCTTTTTCCTTGCTTCTTTATGTGCGGTGTAAATTTCATTTGAGGCAAGAACAAAACCACCACCGCTCTTAACTCTTCAAACT
>JBCNVC010000010.1:34905-45182 GCA_039630395.1 Candidatus Kryptonium sp.
CCTTAAAACTATTGCTTTTACGCTTTTATCTTTTACCGCTGAATTAATCTGTTTGACAACTGTTTCAGAACCTGTTACTCTTTCGCCCAAAAATGGGAGAGGCAAAGGAGGTTGGCTTTCACCTGTTATAATTGTGCCGTGGACGCCTATCACTGCAATTTTCGGCGTAATGCCCCAAGTTCTATCCCAGTATTTTCTCTTGTCAAGTTTCGTCAAATTAACATTTTCGTCATCTCGTTTATTAGCAAGTTTATTTATCAATTTTTTCGCTTCATTATAAAAACCGATTTCGTCAACGATCCCGATCTCCTTAGCCCTCGGCGGTATCAGTCCGCCAGAAATTTCATTTACGAGATCTTCCGTGAAATTTATATTTCTTGACCTTGAAATTTGCTCTATCATCTGTTTATGAATTTCATCAACAAGTCCTTTTATTAGTTCAGCTTGCTTTGATGTTGCTGAATCGGTATATATTGAGTGGAAAGTTGATTTATATTCACCTGCTGTCATAGCATCCCATTCAACACCAAATCTTTCAAAGAAACTTTTCAATCTTGATACATCTATCACTGCTCCGTATCCGACGATCATACATTCAGGGGCGATGACGATTTTATCTGCTACGCTTGCAAGATAGAGTTCATTTACACCAGCCATTTCATCACCGAGATAAGCGACAACAGGTTTGCCCGCTTCTTTAACTTTTCTAACTGCTTCAACAAGTTCTTGAGTTAATCCTTCAAGCTCATAAAGTTTAACTTCACCGCTGAACTGATAAATTTTAAGCAAAAGCCCGTTTATGTCCTTATCTTTCTGTGCCTTTTCAATTTCTTCAATGATATCGTGCACATTTTTTCTTGGTCTTGATAAAATTGAGCGTTGTTCTTTATAATCAGGTATGACGCCGCGGATTTCAATCTCTGCTATTTTCTTTGCAGGATATGTGAAGGTCGGCATAACTTCGCTAGAGTAAAAAGTTGAACCAGTTGCTTTCGCTTTTGAGTTATCAAAGTCAGCGAAGATCCTAATTCCAGCGTTTTGAAGATTTAGAGAAAAACCAAAGATGAAGGCTTGTTTATCGGAGTAAATTTTTGAATTATCAACAATAGCGAAGAGATTGAAGCCATTGATCAGTTTAAGATCAGCCCCGACTTTAAAGTTTTTCAATCTTTGCTTTTCTTTGATGAAGACATCGGATGAGATCGTAATGAAATCAGTCCCGAGCGGACGAATCCCAACGCCGGCAGTATATGATTTTTCAAGCGGTGTGTTTTGAAAATATCTTCCTGTTAAATTGTAAGCGACAAAAGATAGCGAAACAAAGTTAAAAGGTCTAGCAATAGCTCCAACATTTATTGAAGGTCTGAACCTTTGATCGTTGACTTTGAAATAGTCAAATCCCACTCCAATAGCGAAATCCTCCTGACCGAACCCAGTTGATGTTGAGATCAAAATTGAGGTTTGATTTTGAACTTTCGCTCTTTTAAGAGCAAATCCAAAGCGCATTGATTGAAAGAAAAATCCAGCGTCGTAGTTTTTGAATGATAATTTTTCACCAGAGGAAAGATAAATTGAGAAATTTGCCTTGTGCGGAAAACCCATGCTCGCTGGATTTATACGCAGAAATTCAGAGCCATCCGCTGATGCTGTAAGAAGGTATCTTTCAAAACTTGGAAGATATAAACTCTGAGCAAGCGAGACCGCGGTGGCTAAAATTAGAAGGGCGAGGAATTTTGCTTTCATTTCAAAATCCATTTTATTTGTGTTAGTTCAAAATTAAGCAAAGAAAAAAAGATATTCAATTTTTTAAATGCGCAAATTTTTGATTAGATTTTACGGGAGTAAAAACAAACTTATTTGAATTATGGAAGACAAGAAACTCAAATATGGCGAGGAAGCAATTCTAAACGCACAACTTGAAGCTTGGGAAAATCCATATCCCGATAGAGATTACAAAATTGAGATAACTTTTCCTGAATTTACTTGCCTTTGTCCGAGATCAGGTTATCCAGATTTCGCAACGATAAAGATAACATACATACCCGACAAATATATAGTTGAACTTCGTTCGCTAAAACTTTATCTGAACAAATATAGAAACGAATACATCTCGCATGAATCAGCAACGAACAAAATTTATGATGATCTTGAAAAACTCTTAAAGCCAAGGTTTCTTGAGGTTATCGGCGATTGGAATGTAAGAGGAAATGTCAAGACGATAATCACGGTTTCATCAAAAGATAAAGAATTGGTTAAATGATTTGTACACCGGCGAATTTTAAAAACGCTATACTTTATTTAAAACGATGTTAGATGATACGCAAGATATGATGCGAGGAGAGAAATAAAAGCAAAAAGTATTTCACTTGCTGTTAATAAGCTTTTGCCATGTCTTTAAACCGCTGTTAAAACAAGTTTACCATTTTCAACTCCTTTATAACTTAATACTTTATCCGTTATTTTCTTCAAATCTTCTGACTTTCCTTTCATTATCAAGATTTCAAGGCAATGGTTTCGGTCTATGTGGATGTGAGTTGTTGAAATTATCATGTTGAAATGCTCATGTTGAAAATCTGTCAACTTTTCTTCAAGTTCTCGTTTTCTATGGTCATACACGAAGGAAAAAATTCCAAAGCAGACTTTGTTTTTCTCGATCGCTTGTTCAACAAGCTTTTCTCTTATGAGGTCCCTTATTGCTTCTGATCTATTTGTGTAACCTTTTTGATGAATGAGTTTATCAAATTTCTCAAGAAGATCTTTTTCCATTGAGACCCCAAATCTAACGACATGCTTATTTTCTTTCATTTCTGCCAAATCCTTTTATTATAACTTCAAGCATTTGTTCGTGTATTAGCCCATTGCTTGCAACGATCCCCTTTGTATAAATGTTGAACTTATTGCCGTGAAAATCCGTCACCTTGCCTCCAGCTTCTTCTACTATTATCTTTCCAGCTGCTACATCCCATGGGTTTAGATCTACTTCCCAAAATCCATCAAGTCGCCCGCAGGCAACATAGACAAGATCAAGCGCAGCAGAACCAAGTCGTCTTATCGCTTGCGCCGTCATCAAGAAGTTAACAAAATGTTCAATGCAATTATCGGGATTTTCCTTGACATTGTAAGGGAAACCAGTTGCAAGCATGCTTTTTATAAGCGTATCGGTTTTTGAGACGAAAATTCTTTTTCCATTCAAAAACGCACCCTTACCCTTTTCAGCATAAAAGAGCTCATCAAAGTTCGGGTCATAAACAACTCCAAGCACAACTTCACCTTTATATTCAAGCGCAATTGACACACAGAAAACCGGGAATGAGTGAGTATAGTTCGTCGTCCCATCAAGAGGATCAATTATCCACTTATAGTCAGATTTTTCAGCTGATGCGCCACTTTCTTCTGAAAGTATATCGTGATGCGGAAATTTGCTCTTGATGTATTCAATTATCTTTCTTTCCGAAGCTTTGTCAATTTCCGTGACAAGATTTATCTCTTCCTTTTTTCTTTCAATGTTCTTGACTTTTCCGAGGTTCATTTTTAAAAATTTTCCAGCTTCCCTTGCGATCTCTATTGCACTACTTAGGTAATCCATTCCAGTTTGAATTTTTATTTTTAAAAATCAAGTTTCTTGCTCTCTTCAGATCCAGCTATTACAATCACGCATTCGCCTTTTTTCTTCTTCTCGGTGAAATAGTTCATAACCTCAATCACATTGCCTCTGATTATTTCCTCGTCTGGCATTGTTAAATTATAAGCGACACAAATTTTCCTTTCAACTCCGAGAACTGCGCCGATGTCCTCAAGCACTGGTATAACTCTGTATGGTGTTTCAAATATGACAACCGTCCTTTGCTCACCTTTCAATTTTCTAAGTTCTTCCCGCCTCCTTTCCCTTTTCTGCGATAACCATCCATAATAGATAAATTTTTCAATGTTAAAACCAGATACAATTAAAGCAAGAAGAAGTGCAGATGCACCGGGAATTGGAACAATTTTGATACCTTCTCTAATTGCTTTCCTAACGAGAAGCGAACCAGGATCAGAAAAAACGGGTGTCCCGGCATCTGAAATCAAGGCGACATTTTTCCCAGAATTTAAATCATTTATGATTTTATCAACTTTTGACGCTTCGTTATGTTCGTTTAATGTGTCAAGTTCTTTTGGCTCTATTTGATAATTAGCCAAAATCTTTCTTCCCTCTTTCACCTCCTCACAAACTATGAGATCTACTTCTTTTAGTACTCTCAATGCTCTGAGCGTTATATCTTCTGGATTTCCTATCGGTGTCGCCACAAGATAAAGCGTTCCTTTCAAAGGTACTTCCATTAGCTCGGATTCTTAATTTTGTTTTTCATATAATTTATCGTCAAAGTGATCTCGGCGAAAGAATTAATCAAATTTAACTTAAATCGCTCAAATTTTGAGCAATTAATTTTTCGGATTATAGATGAAATTGAATCAATTGCATAAACTGCAAACCGATGATAAACTCCGTCAAGTTTCTCTCCCTTCGTTAAAGCGTAAACACCTTCATAACCACATTCTAACGCAAGATCAACGATCTTCTTGTTATATCTACTAAATGGCGGGGCAAATGACTTAACAGTTATACCAAGGTTTTTCTCGATCTCATATTTTGAAGATTCAAGTTCAAATTTGATCCTTTCCTCACCAACGAGATTTAAAGATATGTGGCTTGCTGAATGCGAACCGATCTCCCAACCGTGCTCGGATAAAATTTTAATCTCATCCCAATCAAGATGCTTAAATCTTATCCCAAAACCGAAATCCCAGGTGTTAAACTTTCCGACGAAGTTTGAAATTATAAAGACGGTCGCTTTAAAATCATATCGCTTCAAAATCGGAAATGCAAAGTCAAAGACATTTTTATAACCATCGTCAAAAGTTATGCAAATGAATTTTCCATCCTTTGCTTTTAAATTCCTCGCTTCTGAAACGGTAAGGGATTTGTAACCTTCCTCGTGTAGAAATTTTATGTGTTTTTCAAACTGTCTTGGAGTGATCCTTGTTATGCCAAGTTCAAATTTTGTATCAACTTTATGGTATGTTAAAATTGGTATGTTCATATTCCCGTATGACCGAAGCCACCAACGCCTCTCTTTGTTGAGTTAAGTTCTCTTACCTCCTCCCATTCAACTTTAGCGTATTTCGAGATAACCATTTGAGCGATTCTATCGCCACGCTTAATGGTGAACTCTTTTTTCCCGAGATTTACAAGAATTATTTTTATCTCACCGCGATAATCCGAATCAATCGTTCCGGGCGTATTGAGCAAAGTTATTCCATGGTTTATTGCAAGTCCACTTCTTGGTCTTATTTGAGCTTCATATCCAAGCGGAAGCTCAATCGCAATTCCAGTTGGGATAAGCGCTATTTCTCCAGGTTTAAGCACAACTTCGGAGTCAACATCTGCATAAAGATCCATTCCAGCAGAACCTTCGGTTGCATATTTAGGTAAAGGCAAATCGTGGTTTTGACGAAGGCGTGTTATTTTGATTTTGATCTTTTCCATTTTTTAAACACTTGATGAATCTAAAATTTAAAAAGGGACGCTTTCAAGCGTCCCTTGTTAATTTCACTTAAATAATTGAGCGAACCAGTTTTCATGCAATCCCTTGAGATAAAGACCGAAAACAAGTGAAACAATGGACATAAGCTTTATAAGGATATTCATTGATGGACCGCTTGTATCTTTGAATGGATCTCCAACCGTATCGCCAACAACGGCTGCCTTATGGGCTGGCGAGCCTTTGCCCCCGAAGTTTCCAGCTTCAATATATTTCTTCGCATTATCCCATGCTCCACCTCCATTTGCCATAAAGAGCGCCACCATTACACCACTTGCAATCGCTCCTGCAAGCAGTCCACCAAGTGCCTCCGGTCCAAGAATAATACCAGTTAAAACCGGCACAATAATCGCAAGAATTCCAGGCAAAATCATTTCTTTTAATGCTCCAGCAGTTGCTATATCAACACAGGTAGCTGTATCTGGCTTTGCCTTTCCTTCAAGAAGCCCTGGAATTTCACGAAATTGTCTTCTTACTTCCTCAACTATTTTAAAAGCAGCTTTCCCAACCGCTTCCATCGTCAAAGCGGCAAATAAAAACGGCATTCCCGCTCCAATTAAAAGCCCAATAACGGTGTTCGCATGTGTTAAATCAATTTTCTGAAGCCCAACTGTTTGAGAGTAAGCTGTGAAAAGAGCAAGAGCCGTCAAAGCTGCTGAACCAATTGCGAAACCTTTCCCGATAGCAGCAGTTGTATTTCCAAGCGCATCAAGTTTATCTGTTATTTTCCTTACTTCTGGACCAAGATGCGACATCTCTGCAATCCCACCAGCATTGTCTGCTATCGGACCGTAAGCATCTACTGACATAGTTATTCCAATCGTTGCTAACATCCCAACCGCTGAAATTGCTATCCCATAAATTCCCGCAGTTATATATGAAACAAGAATTGCAATAGCAATTGCAAGAACAGGATAAGTCGTGCTCTTGAAACCAACGGCTATCCCAGTAATTATATTTGTCGCTGCACCGGTCGTAGCCGATTGAGCAATTGATTTTATAGGTGAGCCAGAAGTATAATATTCACTTAAAAGTCCAATAGCAATCCCAGCGAATACACCAGAAACAATCGCCCAGAAAGGATTTAATGTTCCAACGAGATTTTTAACGATGAAATACGAAAACACGATAAGCAAACCTTCCGCGACAAATGTTGAATATCTCAATGCTTTTTGAGGATCAATATTCTGAAAAACCCTAATTGAAAGCGAAGCAAGGAAAGAGGCGATTGTTCCAAACATTATAACGAGAAGTGGCAAAATCATCCAGCTTTCCTTATCTGGCACAGCAAGTGTAGCACCGACGGCAATTGTTGCTATAACCGAGCCAACATATGATTCAAACAAATCAGCTCCCATTCCGGCAACATCACCAACATTATCACCGACATTATCTGCGATCACAGCAGGATTTCTCGGATCATCTTCGGGAATTCCAACTTCAACCTTTCCAACAAGGTCTGCTCCAACATCAGCGCTCTTCGTGTAAATACCACCGCCAACCCTTGCGAAAAGCGCTATTGAGCTCGCACCCATTCCAAAACCACTTATTATCGTCGGATCTTTGTATAGAAGATAAAAAATTCCAAGCCCAAGAAGTCCAATGCTTGCAACTGTTAACCCCATTACAGCACCACCAGTAAATGAAATAACAAGAGCTCTGTTTTGTCCTTGCGTTGCTGCTTGAGCAGTTCTTACATTTGCTCTCGTTGCTGCTGTCATCCCAATAAATCCAGCAAGCATTGAACAAATTGCTCCGCTTACGAAAGCAAGAGCAGTTTCAAGTTTTATTACCGCCCATAAAATCAAAAACATAACGACAATAAAAATAGCCAAAGTTGAATACTCTCTTTTAAGAAAAGCAGAAGCACCCTTCTGAATCAGCTCAGCGATGTCCTGCATCGTTTGATTACCAGCTGGCTGTCTCTTGATGTAGAAAAAAAGATAAAGAGCATATAAAACCCCCAAAAATCCAACAATAGGGATATAAATCGCCAAGTTTGTAGAAATCATGAAAAAAGACCTCCATTTTTGTTTTGGGAAATTTTGAGGAAAAACTATGGCAAATTTAAAAATAACTTCACAAATTTTCAAATCATCGTAAACTAATTCCAAATTTTGATCAAACCTATTGACCCAGCGACATAGAAAAAGATCGTGATATAAATCCACATAATTAAATCAAGTATGAATCCAACCTTTAGCATATCTTTTAATGAAACATATCTCGTCCCATAAACAATAGCATTTGGAGGCGTTGCAACCGGAAGCATAAAAGCCATTGACGACGCAACAGTGGCAGGCAAAACAAGAACAAGAGGATTTACATTAAGTTCAGAGCATATTGAAATCAATATCGGAACCATCATTGATGTCACAGCTGTATTTGATGTCACCTCGGTTAAAAAATCAATCAAAATGACAACGATCGGAATAAGTAAAACTGGGGACGGATGCCCGAAAAGTTTAACAAATTCAGTGGAGATCAAATTCGCAAGCCCAGTTTTAAACATAGCATCAGATAAAGCAATTCCACCTCCAAACAAAAGCAAAGTCCCCCAATCAACATATTTTGAATCGCCCCAATCAAGAACAAATTTTCTCCTTGAAAAATCAACAGGCAAGACAAATAATACAACGCTACCAAAAACCGCGATCAAATACTCATCAAACCATTTTAGTTTATCGCCAACAAACGGTATGAAGTGCCAAAATGGATTTGTCACCCAAAGCGAAACCGTCAATAAAAAGCCAAAAAGCGTCAATTTTTCAGCCTTGGTTAACTTGCCGAGCTTATCTTTCTCATTAATTAAAGTTTTCTTTACTTGATCACTTATTGAAACATCAACCTTAAAGACAACTTTCAACACAACCCATAAGATCGGCAATGCAAATATAACGAACGGCACTCCGAACATCATCCAATCGAGGAAACTTATACGCGCTATTTTTTCCTTTGAAAGTATTGATACAGCGATCCCATTTGGCGGAGTTCCAATTATCGTTCCAACTCCACCGACGGAAGAAGCGTAAGCTATTCCAAACATGATCATTTTTCCAAAATTTGAGCCGAATCCAATGTTCAATTTACTCAATATTCCTAACCCGATAGGAAGCATCATTGCAGTTGTCGCCGTATTTGAAACCCACATTGAAATAAGAGCAGTTGCAAAGGTCAATCCAAATAAAATCTTGCCTGGACTTCTTGCGATGTTCCCACGCGTCAAAATCCAAAGCGCAATTCTCTTATCAATCCCCCACTTTTGCAAGGCACCAGCTATTAAAAATCCAGCAAGAAAAAGAAAGATAACAGGATTTGCATAGTTTAAAAAGACATTTTTTCCATTAAGCTCAATAAGTTTCCCATCTTGAACCCCATATGTTTGAAAAATTGGTAAAACAATCCCCGGCAGAAGAGATGTAACAGGAATTGGAACCGCCTCGCTTATCCACCAAATTATCATTAAAAACATAAGCGCAAGACTAATTTTCATGCTGTACGAAAGCTTCAATACATCAGGAGTTATCTCAGAAGTGTTAAGTTTTTGACCTGCATAATAAACAAACGCCTGAGGCACCGGCATAATGAGAACAACTACAAAGACGAACAATCCAAGAAAAAATCCGATGTTTCCTCTCGCCTTATCGAAATCCATTTTCACCCCCGTTTTTTAGTAAATAAATTCTTGAATATCGTAAAGCGTCACCCTGCCTCCGTATTTATTTAATTCCTTTAGCCCTTCTTTGATCTCTTGAATTTGTTTTGAGATTTCAAATTTATTCAATGTCTCTGATCCAATTTCTTTCATAATTTTTGAATACTCATCCGCCCCATCAAGCACGAGAGGAGATAGATAAATTATATCTCCATTTCCAATGGGCATTTTAATGATTGTTTCAATCGTGCGTTTAACATGTTGATTATAAAATTTTCTCCCGCCGGCACCTGCAAGAACTATGATGCCAACATTTATTCCTGCCTTTTTTATTGTTGAAACAACATCAACGCATTCATCAGGCGATCCTGGCTTGTTAAGATATTTAAACAAATCTTCATCCCCTGTCTCAAGCCCGATGTAAATTCTTTTCACGAGCAATTCTTTAAGCTCAACATATTCATCATAGCTTTTTCTCTCTGCCCCGAAAATATCAAGGAAAGAATAAATTCCATCAAAAACATAGTCAAATCCTTCTTTGAACTGTCCAATCGGAAATTCCTCATGGATTATTTTTATTAATTCTATTAGTCGTTTTTGTGGCACTATAAGCGCATTTGCATCACCAAGAAAAATTGATTTTCTTAAACCAATTGACCTACCAAAGAAACTCTTAACTTTCACAATGTGCTCCAAGAGTTCATCCGGAGATTTCACCCTAAACTTTCTATCCTGATAAAAGCTACAAAAAGTGCATTTATTCCACGAACAGCCCTCGGCAAGCTGTATAACAAGCGAAAAATATTGATCTGGTGGGAGAATGCTGATCGGTTTATAAACTGAGAAAAACCTAACCCCATCCTTTTCAAGTTCATCAAAATTCCATCGCAAAATTCCGTTTATTCTTTCCAAAATTTCATCCATTCTTTCGCATTCGCTCAATCTAAATTTTATTTTGTTAACTCTTTGAATTACATCATCAATGACTTGTCTTTTCTCAATTTCATCAACAAAAACTTTTACTTTAAATCCGTCTTCAT
>JBCNVC010000010.1:45277-52139 GCA_039630395.1 Candidatus Kryptonium sp.
TTATCAAAAAACTTTTTCATCAATCTATTGTCAAGTCCTCGTCTGTAACTTATACCATCAAAAAATCCCCCCATAAATCTGCCCTCCGCATCAAAATAATAGATAAACTTGTGCTCCTCTGAAATCGTAGTTGAATACTTTTGCAAGTTAAAATAAACATCACCAATACCTTCGATAAAAGTTCCGACAACATTGTCTCCTATCTTTGCCACCTAACATTGAAAATTGAGTTTTAAATTGATATTTTCCATTTGAAATTTAAAAACAAATTCAACTTTTCACCAAATGCTTTACCCAACGAAAATTGAACGAGTAAACGACAAACTCAAATTTATATGGAACGATGGATATGAAAATGTTTTATCGTTAAAATTTTTGCGCGATAGTTGCCCCTGTGCGACATGTTCAACAGAGAGAGAAGAAAATCCACATTTTAAATTGCCAGTTTCAGGACAGTATGAAATCAGGGAAATAAATCAAGTTGGAAACTATGCTATTCAAATAACTTGGGGAGATGGACACAACACTGGAATTTACAGTTTTGATTACTTGCGAGAGTTAAAAGAAAAATAAAAAGGGGCGGTTGAGTCCGCCCCAAGATTTTAAATTTCTCTTTCCACAAGTTTTTTCTTAAGCTGAGAAATATGCCAAGTAATGTTAATTTCTTTCGGACACGCTTGAACGCAATGAAAGATAGTATGACAACGCCATATTCCATCAGGAGTGTCAATTATATCAAGCCGTTCATCCGTTGCCTCATCTCTTGTATCAAAAATAAATCTATACGCTTTCAAAAGCGCAGCAGGTCCAAGGTAATTATCATTTGACCAAGTTGATGGGCAGCTCGTAGTGCAACAAGCACAGAGAATACATTTTGATGCCTCCATAAGAAGTTCAGCATCCTCAGGTCTTTGCAAACGCTCTCTTTCAGGTGGAGGAGTTTTCGTAATTAGATATGGTTTAACAGCCTCGTATTTCTTCCAAAAATCAGTAAAATCGGTGACGAGATCTTTTATAATCGGCATTCCTGGTAATGGTTCAACAACTATCGGTTTTTTGTAAGTTTTATCTTTATCTGAATAGCCAAGGTCTTGCAAAAGAATTGAGCAAGCAAGCATATTCTTTCCGTTTATCCTCATCCCATCAGAACCACAAATCCCATGAAGACAAGAGCGACGGAATGTTAAGGTTCCATCAATTTCGTTTTTTATGTAGTGAAGGACATCAACAACGCGATCTTTTGGATCTGCTTCAACTTCATAATCTTTGTAGTAAGGTTTGCTGTCTGTCTCAGGATTATATCTGAAAATTCTAAAGGTCACCTTCATTTTTAAACCTCGTTATGATTTTAATATTTTCTCTCCATAGGTGGAATTTTCGTAATGACCACGGGTTTATATTTTATGACAGGCTCTTTTTCTCCGTTTTTGTAAATGAGAGTATGTTTCAACCAGTTTTGATCATCGCGCTTTGGATAGTCCTCGCGATAATGTGCACCTCTGCTTTCAGTTCTGTTCAATGCACTATATGCGATTGCTTCGGCAGTATCAAGTAAATTACCAAGTTCAATTGCTTCAATCAAATCAGTGTTAAATTTTTTACCTTTGTCATCAATTTTGATTTCGTTGTATCGTTCTTTTAACTCTTTTATTTTCTCAATCGCTTCTTTTATGCTCTCGCCTGTCCTAAAGACGGAAACCTTATCCATCATTACATCTTGGAGTTCCTTTCTTATCCTTGAAACGCGCTCTTTGCCGTTGCTATTTAAGATCTTTTCAACAGTTTTTCTTGTCCATTCGTCTGCATCCTTTGGAAGTGGCGGGAAATCGCGCTCTTTGATATATTCCGCCATCTTCTTTCCACCACGACGCCCAAATACAATTATATCAAGAAGCGAATTTGTCCCAAGCCGATTTGCACCATGCACCGAAACACAAGCAACCTCACCAGCTGCGTAAAATCCTTCTATTTTAGTTCCTTTATCATCAATCACAACTTCAGCATCGACATTTGTTGGTATTCCACCCATTGCATAGTGTGTCGTTGGCTGAACCGGTATCGGTTCTCTCAAAGGATCAACGCCAAGATAAATTCTAGCAAAACCTGTTATCTCTGGAAGCTTTTTGTTTATAACTTCAGCCCCGAGATGCGTTAAGTCAAGTAAGAGGTAATAAGTTCCATCTGGTCCTTGAATTCCTCTACCTTCACGAATTTCAGTATACATTGCCCTTGAGATCACATCGCGTGGAGCGAGGTCTTTAATTGTAGGAGCATATCTTTCCATAAATCTTTCGCCATCTTTATTCCTTAACACTCCACCTTCACCTCTTGCCGCTTCAGAAACAAGTATACCAAGGCGCCATAGTCCCGTAGGATGAAACTGTACGAATTCCATATCTTCAAGCGGAATCCCTCTACGATACGGAATAGCAAAACCATCGCCAGTTCCTACAACTGCGTTTGATGTTATTCTATAAACCCTGCCATATCCACCGGTTGCAAACATCACCGTCTTTCGGCACTAAAACTGTGAATTTCGCCAGTTGCAATTTCAAGTGCGACAACACCGCGAACTATATTATCTTGAACGATCAAATCAGTTACAAAAAACTCAGGGAAAAACTGAACACCACGCTTTACACAATTTTCATAAAGAGTTTGAAGCATAACATGACCAGTTCTATCTGCTGAGAAACAAGCTCTTTTAACAGGAATTCTTTCACCAAAAGGATTATTCGGATCCTTTGGCTTTGTATGTCCTCCAAATGGTCTTTGCGCTATCAAACCTTTTTCATTTCTTGAAAATGGCATTCCCATATGTTCAAGTTCAATTATTGCACGGATCGCATCATAACACATTATTTCAATCGCATCCTGATCCCCAAGAAAGTCACTCCCTTTCACTGTATCAAAAAAGTGATATTCCCAAGAATCCTCTTCTTCATTTCCAAGTGCTGCACAAACGCCACCCTGAGCTGTTCCCGTGTGTGATCTTGTTGGATAAACTTTTGTTAAGACGGCGCAGGAATAACCCTCTGGAATTTCAAGAGCTGCGCGAAGCCCAGCGCCTCCCGCACCCACTATTACTGCATCAAATTGATGAATCATTTTACTTCTTTTGAAATTTTGTTTTAAATGTGCTCTAAAATTTCAAAGCAGTAGTTACACCAAGAACCCAAAATGCAATTCCAGATACGATAATTACTCCATAAAGAGTTACCGCAACCCAATGCTTCATTTTAAAATCCCTTAAAATTGACCACACGCCATTTAACCCATGCCACAAACCTAAAGTTATAAAAGTAAGATAAAACATTTTCCAATACACATTTGAAAGCCTTGCAACAGATTGATCATATGAATGCCCTGCCTCTGGAGTATAGTGCATCAAGATATAATGCCCCACCATTGCGAAAATTAGAAATATGCCCGTTATCCTCTGAAGAAGCCACCCAATTGAACCGCTCTTTCTTGAACCGTAATATCTAAAAGACATTTGAAAACCTCCAGATTTGTTTTAGCTTTAAATTAAGCCAGCAAAAAGATAATTAATTTCTTTACTGAATATGAAATAACCCATCACAAGAAATGCAATGACTCCGATTGCCGTAAGATAAGCGAACGCTTTTTTATGATAATACGCTCCTTTCCCGAAATCAACAAGCACAATCCTGATCCCGTTCAAAGTGTGAGCAAGAACGAATGCAAACAATATCCATTCAAGAAGTTTAAAAATAGGAGTTTGAAACAAAGCCATCTCTGCATCAAAAGCTTCTTTCCCCTTCGTAAGAGTTGAAAGAGCATAGATATGAACATAAAGATAAGCTGTTAAGGCAATTCCAGAGATTCGGTGAATTATCCAAGCCCATCCCCCAACTTCCTTCCTGTAAGAAGCTACAAGTTTGAAGTATCCTTCATTTGTTTTCTTTAGCTTCATAAAGATGCTCCTTGTATTTTAGTTTGCTCAAAAATTAAAAAAAACGAAAGAGAATATCAACTTAAACTCGTTTCTATGTTTCACTTATCCATAGTTAAAAAAACAACTTGCACTTAAAAAAGGTATCCCATTAAGAGACATATCACGATTTCCCGAGATGAAAAGATCATTTCCTTGAAATTGACAAGCCTTCTTGGCATCATAACACAATAACATACACTCACTTGACAAACTCGAACTATCGCTTTGTATACACGCCTCAATCGGACTGCCTCAAATTTATGGTGATGATATTACATTTTTGAAAAATTTCTTTTTAAATTATTCTGTGAATGCAATTTTAAATTAACAGTAATCAAAAATGCTAACGAAACAAGGGAAAAAAACGCAAACCAACCCGAATATCTCAATTGTTATTCCACTTTATAACGAAGCCGAATCACTTCCAGAACTTTACGCACAAATTAAAGAAGTTGTAAAAGCAAACCGATACAAATACGAAATAATTTTCGTTGACGATGGCTCAACCGACGGTTCACTTGATGTCCTGAAAAAACTGCGCCAAAATGATAAAAATGTGAAGATCATAAGTTTCAGAAGAAACTACGGTAAATCCGCCGCTTTAGCAGTCGGATTTGAATACGCCAAAGGTGATGTTGTCATCACAATGGACGCCGACCTTCAAGATGACCCACACGAAATCCCAAACCTTTTGAAAAAACTTGACGAAGGATTTGACCTTGTCTCTGGATGGAAGAAAAAGAGATATGACCCGATAACTAAAACTATACCATCAAAGATTTTCAACTTCACGGTATCAACTTTGACGGGAATTAAAATTCATGATTTCAATTGTGGTTTAAAAGCATACAGAAAAACAGTTACGCAAGATATAAAAGTTTACGGAGAGCTTCATAGATATCTACCTGTTCTCGCACATTGGGCAGGATATAGAATTGGAGAAATCGTTGTCCAGCATCACCCAAGAAAATACGGTAAAACGAAATTTGGGATAAGTAGATTTTTAAAAGGATTTCTTGATCTTCTAACGGTGATGTTCACGACAAGGTATTTTACACGTCCGCTTCACCTCTTTGGAACCGTTGGACTTGTCATATTTCTTTTAGGCTTCGGCATCACATTTTATCTTTCGCTTTTAAAAATAATTGAAAACATCGCCCTTAGCAACAGACCTTTGTTCATCCTCGGCGTTATGCTTACCATCGTTGGGATACAGTTTATTTCAATCGGTTTGCTTGGGGAGATGATAACGAAAGCATATCAACATCTTGAAACATATTCAATCAAGGAAACACATCTTGATTAATCAATGAAAATAATCATCGTCGGACCTGTTTACCCATACCGTGGTGGAATAGCTCATTTCACTGGATTGCTTTATAAAAATCTCGTAAATAAAAACCACGATGTGAAAATTTTCAACTTCAAAAGATTATATCCAAAATTTCTTTTCCCGGGGAAGACACAATTTGAGCCATCAATCGCAATAGAAAAGATCGAAAGTGAACGAATAATTGATTCAATAAATCCATTAAATTGGCTTGTTACCGCTTTAAAAATTATCAAACAAAAACCGGATCTTGTCGTTTTCAAATACTGGCTTCCGTTTCTTGCCCCATGCTACGGAACTATATCAGCAATTGTAAAGTTTTTTTCAACTTCTAAAATAGTTTTTATCTGTCATAACATAACCCCACACGAGAAATTTCCCCTTGCAAACCTTTTGACAAAATTTGCGTTTTTATTTCCTGATCGCTTCATCGTTCAATCCGACGCGGTTGAAAATGACTTACTCAAGCTAAAACCATCCGCAAGTTATAAAAAAGTTTTTCATCCAGTTTACGAGATCTTCGGTGAAGCAATTGATAAAAACGAAGCGAGAAAAATTCTTGGCATTAGACCGGATGAAAAAGTTCTTCTATTTTTCGGCTACATAAGACCTTACAAAGGACTTGATATACTTTTGAAAGCCATGAGATACATTTTAAGCAAATTTCAGGTGAAGCTCTTCGTTGTCGGTGAGTTTTACGAAAATCCGGAACGATATTTTAAAATAGTTGAAGAGGAAGGAATCAACGACTTTGTTGTTTTTAGAAACGAGTATATTCCAAACGATGAAGTCAAAGTTTACTTTTCCGCCTGCGACCTTGTCGTTTTACCTTATCTTTCCGCAACACAAAGTGGGATCGTCCAAATTGCATATAATTTTAACAAGCCTGTCGTTGCAACGAATGTCGGTGGTCTCCCAGAAGTTGTGCAAGATGGTATAACTGGCTTTATCACCGAACCATCGCCAGAGAAACTATCCGATGCAATCATTAATTTTTTCTCCCAAAATTTTGCTGAAACATTCTCAAAAAACATACAAACGGAAAAGAGAAAATTTTCTTGGGAAAACTTAATTAACGCTTTGACGGAAGATATATAGATCCCCACCCCTAACCATCGTTGTGAGGGACAAAGTCCCATCGCAATTTCAATTTCGCCCCCTCCCTATTTCACAAGGGAGGGGGATTGAAAAACAAATTTACTTAACCAACACCATCTTCTTCACACCAACAAAATCATTCGCAATCAACCTATAAAAATAAACCCCGCTTGGCAAATCATTAAAATTAACAATCACACTATAGCGTCCTGCTTTTAACTTTCCATTTATTAACTCCGCGATCTTCTTCCCCTTCACATCAAACACCTCAAACTTAACATTTGACTCCACAGGTATATCAAACTCTATATTCGTTGATGAATTAAACGGATTTGGATAATTCTGATACAAAGCAAATTTATTTGGGATTTCGTTTAAAAATTTAAAATTAGCAAACAATGGGATATCAGCGTGGCTATATCTTCCGGGTGATCCTTTGGGATTAGTTATTGTTCTCGTGGGATTGTTTCTTGACC
>JBCNVC010000100.1:0-4656 GCA_039630395.1 Candidatus Kryptonium sp.
TATGTGAACATAGATAAATCAGACAATATACATATAATTTACTCTATCGGAGGAGCAGAGATATTTTACACGACATCTGCTCGTTTAGGTAGTGTCTCTTTGTATTCTGAATATTTCACCCTTTATCAGAACTATCCGAACCCTTTCAATAGTTACACTTTAATTCCGTATGATATGAAAGTTCCTGGATATGTAAGTTTGAAGGTTTACGATATGATGGGCAAGCTTGTGGCTGTGCTTGTTGATGAATATAAGGGTAGAGGTCGTTATTTTGCCATATTTGATGGTTCAGATCTTCCAAGTGGGGTTTATGTTTATGAGTTTAGGGTTGGAAGTTTTAGAAGAACAGGAAAGATGATATTGGCAAAGTAGATAGTATTTCAAATCGGGTTTCTGACTTGCTTAACCAAATTGGGGGGATAAGGTAGAAATTTTTCACAAAAACATTTTTAGAGCTGGCGGTGGGATTTGAACCCACGCCCTGCTGATAACGAATCAGCTGCTCTACCGCTGAGCTACGCCAGCTTGCTTTAAAATTTAAAAATTTTCAGTTTCAAATACAACTTTTAAATTCGTTAAAAACTTCGCATTTGTAAAATTTAGCTCTGTTTTTTAAATTACACCTGAAAACAAACCCACCATTAAGGAGGGAATTTTCATGGTAAAAAAGCAAAATGGTTCACAGGGTTCGGTTCGGGAAAAGTCCCCGAAACGAAAAAAGGAAATTGAAAACGGCTCAATGAGTTCGGCTCGGGAAAAGTCCCCGAGAAAAAAAATGAACAACGAAGAAAAATACTCAATGGAAACCCACCTTATCTATGGTCGCTCTTTCACTCCAAAATGGGAATATTCACATCATGTAGTCCCACCGATTTCAGCATCTGCGACATTTCGTCTTGAATCGGCACAGCGTGGAGCACTTGGGTTTTTGCAATTTGCTCACACGGTAGATGATGAAGAAGTTGAACTAAAAGCCCCAATTTACATCTATGATCGCCTTGGTGAACCAAACAAGGAAATGCTTGAAGAGTATCTTGCTTATGCGGAGCAGGGAGAAGCTGCTGTAACATTTGCTTCTGGAATGGGGGCTATTTCCGCGGCGCTTGGAATTTTAACAAAATCAGGAGACGAGATAATCGCTCACAAGCTTTTATACGGCTGTACTTATGAGCTTTTAACTTATTGGTATCCAAGATATCAAATCAGCGCAAAATTTGTTGACCTTCGCAATCTTTCAAATCTTAAAAAATCCATCACTCAAAAAACGAGAGTTGTTTATTTTGAAACGCCGGTCAATCCGACGCTTGAACTTATTGACATAGCTGGCGTTGCTGAAATTGTTAAAGAAGAAAATAAAAAGCGTAAACCCGAGGAAAAGATTTATGTTGTCGTTGACAATACATTTGCGACTCCATTTTGTCAACGACCTCTTACGCTTGGCGCTGATTTCGTTGTTCACTCATTGACGAAAAACATCGGTGGATTTGGAACAGATATGGGAGGAGTCGTGATCGGTCCGAAGTGGAGTCGCGATCAACTATTGCTATATCGTAAAGATTTTGGAGCAGTTCTCGGCACAAAAAGCGCTTGGACAATTCTTGTTTATGGCTTGCCGACGCTTGCCTTGAGAGTTCGCCAGCAAGAAAAAACAGCAATGGAAGTTGCGAGGTTTCTAAGCTCTCATCCAAAGGTTCAATATGTAAGCTATCCAGGGCTTCATACATTCCCACAACATGAGCTTGCTAAAAAGCAAATGGTTGATTACGAAGGAAACTTCGCTCCTGGAACTTTGATTTACTTTGTCATTAAAGATGAATCACCCGAAGGAAGAAGAAAGAAAGCAGAGAAACTTATAAACTATCTTGCTAAAAATGCTTATACCATCACCCTTGCTGTAAGTTTAGGAAACATAAGAACTTTGATTGAGCATCCTGGCTCAATGACTCATGCGACAATTCCAGCGGAAGAACAGCTGAAAAAAGGAATAGATCCGGGAGGAATCCGTTTGTCAATCGGGCTTGAGAAAGTTGATGACATAATCCTTGATTTAAGCGAAGGGCTTGCTAAAATTTAAGATAACAAATGAGCAAAAGAGGTGTGAGTTTAGAATCAGTTTACCTTATTAAACCTGAAATCTTTTCGCAATATGACAATATATTAGCAGTTTTAACGACGAAAAAATTTGTTAATTCTGACGATGAATTCAATGTTGGCTTTACGATAAATTCAGATCCCGAAAAGATAAGAAGAAATAGAGAGATTTTGTTTAAACAACTTGGCATAGTTGAGAATCAACTTGCGATACCAAAACAAATACATAGTTCAAATGTTTGTATAGTTGACAAACCGGGCATATACGAAAACTGCGATGCTCTTGTGACGAACCAAAAGGAAATTTACCTTGTGGTTAGCGTTGCAGATTGTGCGCCGGTTTATATTTATGATAAGGTTAAGAATGTCATCTCTTTGGTTCATTGTGGATGGAAAGGCGCAAAAGAAAGGATCGTTGAAAATACAATAAAAACGATGATTCAAAATTTTGGAAGCAATCCAAGAGATTTGATTGTACACATTGGAGCGTGTGCTTCGGTTTGTTGCTATGAAGTTGACAAGGAATTTGAAAACTTTTTTAATGTAAGATTTTTGAGGTTTAAAAATAATGGCAAGTTTCATTTTGATTTAAAAGGAGAAATTTTTTCGCAGTTAATTAAATTTGGGGTTGATTTTAGAAATATTGGCATAAGCAGGCATTGCACCATATGCGAAAAAGGACTGTTTCATTCATATAGAAGGGATAAAGATAAATCTGGGCGAATGTGGGCACTGCTTGGCATAAGAAAATGATTGTTGAAAAATCTTCAAAAAGTAGTTTTACCAGGAGAGGTCATTTGTAGACCTCTCCTGAATTTTTATGTTCAGTGATTAAGTACCGCTTCAACGCGCCTTATCTCCGGTGCTTCGCGAATTATAACTCTTTCTATCCCTGCTCTCAATGTCATCATTGAAAGCGGGCAACTACCGCAAGCGCCTGTCAATTTTACTTTGACAATATTATCATCTGTGATTTCAACAAGTTCAACATCTCCACCATCTGCTTTAAGATATGGTCTTGCGGTTTCAAGTGCTTTTAAAACTCGTTTTTTAAGTTCTTCCTTGTTTTTCATAGTTTGATTTCTATCTTTGGCATTGCTTGTTGTTTGAAGCTAATTATGCTTACACGAGCTGCAAGTTTTCTTGCGATTTCTTTTATAACTTTGGCTTCTTCTGTTTCTGGATATGAAATTAGAACAGGTTTACCTGAATCACCACTTACTCTTATTCTTGTGTTAATTGGTATCTCACCTAAGAACGGGACATTAAATTTTTCACTTGCTTTTTTACCACCGCCATGATCAAATATATCATCTCTTTGTCCACAATGAGGACAAATGAAATAACTCATGTTTTCAATTATTCCAAGTATAGGGACATTGACTTTTTGAAACATCTTTATTGCTTTTCTTACATCTGCTAAAGCAACATCTTGAGGTGTTGTAACTATCACCGCGCCAGTTAATGGGATCGTTTGAGCTAAAGTTAGTTGAATATCCCCTGTTCCAGGTGGTAGGTCAAAAATTAGGTAATCAAGTTCTCTCCCATTCAACATCTGTCATAAATTGTCTTACTGCACCACTTGCGATTGGACCTCGCCAAATTAAAGCCGTATCAGGATCGTCAAGAAGTAAACCTATTGAAATTAGTTTCACTCCGTATTTTTCAATGGGTTCAATTTTTTTGCCATCGGCTGTTAGATTCGGTTTTTCATTAACGCCAAACATAATTGGCACATTTGGACCATAGACATCTGCGTCTATTAGACCAACTTTTGCTCCGTCAAGGGCGAGTGCGACGGCAAGGTTTACGGCTACTGTTGATTTGCCGACGCCACCTTTTCCACTTGCGACAGCAATTGTGTTTTTAACATTTGGAAGTAATGCATCTTTTTGAGGACTAAGATATTTCGGGACTTGCGCGGTCATTTCAACGATGACTTCGTCAAAACCGAGTTTTTTAACTTTTTCAACAGCTTCATCTTTTATTTTATCTTTCACTGGGCAAGCTGGCGTTGTGAGTTCAATTTTGATATATGCTTTTTTAGAGTCAATTTTGACATCTTTGACGAAGCCAAGCGAGACGATATCTTTATGCAAATCGGGGTCGTAGATTTCTTTTAAAACTTTAATTATTTCATCGGTATTTCGCATCGCACATTTTAATTTGTTTTGAAAAAATCATTCTAAACTTAATAAAAAATGTGGGGATAAAAAAGTTTCGTTGAGTGAGCGAATTTTGAGTTTTATACCGTAACTCTGTCTGTTTCAAGGCTTAAGTGGTTTATACATTCTATGCTTTCAATACTCGTTATTTCGTTTGCCGAGAATCGCGTGAAAAAGTTAACAGTAGATTTTCTTGATATCTTATTGTCTTTCAATAAGTTATTTCGCTTTGCCAGTTTCTTTGACATTTTGTCAGTGCGATTCTCGGCAAATTTGGGGGAAAGAGTTAACACAAAGGGGCTTGACTTTTGATTGAAAATTTATTATATTTGAGTGTGTGAGTTAGTTTTATTGAAGTATTATTTTACCGTGGGTTTGAATCGAACCTGTGAGGGATTGA
>JBCNVC010000101.1:0-4523 GCA_039630395.1 Candidatus Kryptonium sp.
AAATAATCAAAGTTAACCTAACCAAAACAAAAGCAACCATCCTAACCGAAATAATTGAGCAACTTTACAAATTCAATGACCTTTCAGATCCAGAAGAATTAATTGAAGTCAAAGAAGACGGCACAATATCAACTCTCGCTAAAAACGCCCAATCAGTTATAATCCAATCCGTCGTTAACAAAAACTATGTCTTCGCTGTTGATGATATTGATATCGCAACACCTCAAATGCTGGAACTCATACTTGACTTAATTAACCACTCAACAATCATCGCTACCACAACCGAAATCAAAAACGAAAGAAAAATAAAACACCTATACTCACTTTTCGACAAAATCCATCTAAACGAATTAGACAAAACATCCGCTGAAAACTTCACCGATTACCTAATCCAAACCTACATCCCAAAAGAAATTGACACCAACTATAAATCATTCCTCAAAAACGAAGCATTGAGAATCTCAAAAGGTAACCCATCAATAATCAAATCAATTCTCGCACAAGCAAGCGCACAAAAACTCCTAAACGAAGACGAAATAAAAAAACTCCGAAACCTTGAAAGCCCAGAATACATCAACCTTGGACCAGTTTTCGGAATACTGCTCGGATCTATAACAATCGTTAAGATCCTCCAAATCGGACTTGAAAACCGAGAAACCTATATCCTTTTATCAATCTTTTCATTCATCGCTTATATCATAATCAGAATCTTTAGATACTTCTTCCTCTTCCGCCCACAAAGAAACAAACCATAATAGAAGAGATATTATGTAAACTTTATCCCCCCTTCCTTGCATACCCGCCTGCCCAAGCCTGACAAAGCATAAAATCTCAATCCGCAACTTCAACAACTGCGTTTGTCAACAATTTAACTCAACTGCGACGCCGTGCCTCGCAAGGCAAAATTTTTACAAAAACGACTGCGTCTGCGTGCCTGCGCCCGCCTCGGCAAAGTCAACAACTTAACTCTTTCTTGATGAGAGATAAGATGCGCCTGCCTGCACCTGCATGCGAGCATCGCAAAGCAAAACCGCAACTTTCCACCTCATCCGATTTTATTAAAACATCACAAGATATAAATCTCCCCGCAAGCCCCAATCACTCTACTTTACCACTCTTTCCTGATATTTAAAATCTCAAACCTCAAATCTATCTCACCAAAAAACTGCGACTGCGCCGATGCAAATTCCGTCTGTTTGAAGTTCTCCTCGTCCATTGCCCCCCTCCTAAAGGTTTGTTAAGTAATTGACGATTTGGTCGGGGTTTTCAACCTTCCTTTCAACGCCAGCAATTATTGAGATCGTCTCAAGAATTTAAAATAGCTTCTATCTTCTTCTTTGCCCTATGTATTTTGCTTGAACCGATTCGTCATCGTCAATATTGATAAGTTTATACGGATAAAGCGGATTATCACTTTCAATGACATATATGTTGGACATAGGTAGCCATAAAAATGAGATGAACTGATCAAGTGCTGAAACTTCCCAAAGCGAGCCATCTTCAAGCACTATTATTTTGCCGTAATCAATAACCTTTTGGATCCAATGTTCAGAGTCAACGCCAATGTAAGTTTTTCCTAAAATTAGATCTTCGTATAATTTGCTTTTATTTGGTTTAGTTTGTTTACCCAAGCGTTCTACTACTTCCCATTTGATAGGTTCGCGATCGTCAAAGTAGATTTTCACCCACATAGGTGATATTGATGCGTAGAATTTTCTACCTTCAAAAATAAGCGGTGAAAGTCTTGCGGAGAATTTCTTGAGCAAAAGTTTATCACCTCCCTGAGTTATGACGATTATCTTGCTTTCGTCAATTTCTTTCAGAACGAAGATTTCTTGGATGGTTTGAGAGTTTGCCGATAAGGAGAAAATTAAGAACAACAAGTTAATGTAGCGAATTTTGTGTTTTAGTTTCATCATCATGACCTCCGATTTTTTTAGTTTGTTAAGTTAACAATTATCTACTTATCTTTGTTGATCTTAACTAAAACAAGCTCAAAAATCACATCCGGATATCTTCTATCAAACTCCTCCTTTAACCTTGCGATCTCCTCTCTTAACCTTTCATCATCCACACTTACAACCACACCAATCTTTATCTTCCTCCCTCTCAAATTGCTCCAAACACCTATAACTCCCTTGATTTCCATAAACCTATCACAAACCTCGTTCATAATAAGAGTTACAGCAAGAGGATCATAACTTTCCTCACCAGGAATATCGCTCAAAAAGAAATCCGAAACCGGTCTTCCTAAAACCTTCGCAAGCCTTTTGATTTCCTCAATCGTCAGCTTTTTTTTCCCATTTTCCAAATCCAAATACTCATCCTCATCCATCCTCAACATCCTAGCAATCATATGAACCGACATTCCTGCGCTTTCCCTAAAGAATCTGATGACATCAGGAATAATGCTAACATAAATTGTCTTCTCTTCCATATTTTAACCTTGTTTTAGTTTTTTAATTTTTTACCCTGTTTTGATCTTGATCCTTCACAGGTATTATGCAAACTTAATCTTCTCCCTCCAAATCAATCTTTTCGCTTTTTGATAAGAACGAGCGAAACCAAAATAATAAGAATAACAAAAAATGCCCACAAATTAACTAATTCAATAGTTTCCATCTGCACGAAGAAATACCTAATGCAGACCATCAATTCTTCATTTAAAAGCCCGCTTCTATCCCCCATATGTTAATCCTTCCCAACCGCGATTCAAGCCAACTTTTTTACTCTTTTTGATCCCCCACAAACTTTCAAACCCATTGAATCCGCTTGAGATTTCAGCTTAACGACCGTTGCACCTCTTTTTGTTTAAAAGACCCTCTACTATATATATAAAACATTACTTATTCAACACTTCTAGCTACCTTTGCCCTTTGTTTTCCCTTATTTTCAATCACTTTTTTTATAAATCTTAAATTAATTACTTCAAATTTTAAATAACTCATTGATTTTAAACCAGTTTTTGTTTTTAAAACGCCTGAAAAATGTTAAGTCCTGATTGTAATTGATTCTTTCCAACCCTCCCGTTTGTCGGACTTTATGTAAACTTCAGCTAACCCCCATATCTGTATAAAATCGCTTCACCCCCCACAACCACATCGTGCAAATGTTTGCACTAAGTTGAGCAAAAAATCTTATATTTCGATCACTTTCAAGCATGATTCAATCACACTTACATATACAATTGCTAAGGAAATTGAACTAAGTTTCAACCCCTCACAAGTAGTATTCAAACCCAATTTTATGACAGATTGCCCAGGATTAATTCATCCGTTCGATCCCCCACAGGCACAGGATATTTGGGAGACAGGAGGCATGGAAAACCACTTCAACCCCTCACAAGTACAATTCAAACTTTAAGGGTGCGCCCAAATATGCTTATAATTGAGGAGTTTCAATCCCTCACAGGTACAATTCAAACATCTTATGCGTAATAAAGATACTAAAAAGTATGCTAAGTTTCAATCCCTCACAGGTACGATTCAAACCCAGCGTAGCGTCCCGCCAGAGCCCCGCCATTGTGCGTTTCAATCCCTCACAGGTACGATTCAAACTTTGCCGAGTTGGATAAACAGATAAGAGATGAAATGTTTCAATCCCTCACAGGTTCGATTCAAACCTTAATTACCGAAACCGTATTGCGATAAAGTCTCTCAGGTTTCAATCCCTCACAGGTTCGATTCAAACAATTTTCCTGCAAAGCGCCGTATTCAGAAGCATCGTTTCAATCCCTCACAGGTTCGATTCAAACACGATCCAGCATGTCTGAGTTGCTAGTTCTTATACTGTTTCAATCCCTCACAGGTTCGATTCAAACTAATTAAAAAGTTTTACGGATAAAGCAAGCCCCGCCGTTTCAATCCCTCACAGGTTCGATTCAAACTCGCAAATTACAAACTCAAACTCAAAACCATTGCCCGTTTCAATCCCTCACAGGTTCGATTCAAACCGCCCCGTTGCTGACGAGAGTGGAGTTTATTAAATCGTTTCAATCCCTCACAGGTTCGATTCAAACGCAGAAATCCGAGTAAAATCTATATTACGTTTAGCTGTTTCAATCCCTCACAGGTTCGATTCAAACTTTTTTATGGTTTAGTATTGGTTATCGGGCTTATAAAGTTTCAATCCCTCACAGGTTCGATTCAAACCGGGTAATCTTGAAGTTGAGGTGGTAAATTACAAAAAGTTTCAATCCCTCACAGGTTCGATTCAAACTAAAAATTTTGTTTTGCAGTTTAGCAGTGTGAACAGTTTCAATCCCTCACAGGTTCGATTCAAACTTCTTGGTAAAAAAATTAACGAGGGCTGGATTGAGTGTTTCAATCCCTCACAGGTTCGATTCAAACATTGAGGGTAAAGTGTGGGTGAGAACTGTTGATAAAAGTTTCAATCCCTCACAGGTTCGATTCAAACGATTTATTAATAGTTTATTGTGTGTCTTCAACTTTGGTTTCAATCCCTCACAGGTTCGATTCAAACCCACGGTAAAATAATACTTCAATAAAACTAAATCACACACT
>JBCNVC010000102.1:0-4505 GCA_039630395.1 Candidatus Kryptonium sp.
AAGATTACACAAGCAAGGGTAGGATTGATCTAACCATACTCTACGATGACAAAGCCTATGTGATGGAGTTCAAAGTGATTGAAAGTGAGGGTGCAGAACCAAAGGCAATCAAACAACTCAGAGAAAAGAGATATTTTGAAAAGTATAAAGAGAGGGCAAAAGAGATTTATTTGATTGGGATAGATTTCAGTGAAACACAGAGAAATATACAAAACTTTGAATTCGAAAGGGTTCAAATCTAATCGCAAAGCCTTATAATTTTAACAGGATGAAAAAGTTACCTATTGGGATACAGAGTTTTGAAAAGATAAGATCAGAAGATTATTATTATGTTGATAAAACCTTCTTCATAGAGAAACTGGTAAAGGAGGGAAGTTATTATTTTCTCTCTCGGCCGAGGAGATTTGGGAAGTCTTTGTTTCTTGACACACTGAAGCAGGCTTTCCTCGGAAGAAAAGAACTCTTCAAAGGGCTCTACCTTGAAGACCACTGGGATTGGTCAAAGAGCTATCCTGTAGTGCACATTGACTTTGCAGGAGGAGTGGTAAAGGATGCCCCTGATCTTGAGAACTGGATCATCCATCAGTTAAAGAGAAATGAAGAAGAACTCCATATAAAGTGTGAAGACTACAAAGACTATAGAGCCTGCTTTGAAGAGCTGATCATTAGGGCATCAAAGGAGCACAACCAAAGGGTGGTTGTTCTTATTGATGAATATGATAAGCCCATACTTGATAGAATTGAAGAGGAAGATGAGGCAAGGCGAATAAGAGAGGTTCTTAAAAACTTCTACAGCGTGTTGAAACCTCTTGATAGATACCTCAAATTCGTCTTCCTCACTGGGGTCTCTAAGTTTTCTAAAGTAGCCATCTTCTCTGGTTTAAATCAGCTAAAGGATATAACATTGTCACCTGATTACTCTACTATCTGTGGCTATACTCAAAAAGAGTTTGAAACTACCTTCAAAGATCTCTTGGAAGGCGAGGACTTAAAAGAGATTAAACTCTGGTATAATGGTTATTCCTTCTTAGGCGAGCCCCTTTACAACCCCTTCGACATTTTGCTCTATCTCTCCGAACGAATATTCCACCCCTACTGGTTTGAAACAGGAACCCCCACTTTCTTGATTAATTTACTTATGAAAAAGCAATACTTTCTTCCTAAAATGGAAGGACTGAAAGCCACAGATAGGCTTTTGAGTAGTTTTGATGTAGGACACATTGAACCTACTGCCTTGCTTTTCCAAACTGGCTACTTAACTATCAAAAACTATGAAAAATCCCCCATGGGAGTTATCTATCACTTAACTTATCCTAACAAAGAGGTTAAAATAGCACTTCATGATCATTTACTTGTTTACTACATAGGAGGAGAAAGTGAGGTTGACTTTGCAAAAATTGAGGTGAGAGAGGTTCTTAAGAAAGGTGATGTTAAGGAGATAGAAAGGATATTAAAGGGACTTTTTTCATCTATTCCCTACGAGTGGTATAGAAAGAACAATCTTTCCGAGTATGAGGGATATTATGCCAGTGTGGTCTATAGTTTCCTGCGGGGAGCTGGGCTTGAGCTTGTGGCAGAGGATTACACAAGCAAGGGTAGGATTGATCTAACCATACTCTACGATGACAAAGCCTATGTGATGGAGTTCAAAGTGGTTGAAAGCGAAGGGCAAGAACCCAAAGCTATCAATCAACTTAAAGAAAAGGGCTATCATGAAAAATACAAAGACAGAGTAAAGGAGATATACCTGATTGGAATAGATTTCAGTGAAACATTAAGAAATATACAGCACTTTGAGTTTGAAAAGGTTTAAATTAAAACAGAGAATTAAATTCCTTTCCGCTATACCTTCAAATTCTGTCGTTATCTATTTTTCTTAATGTTCAGTCAGCAATCAATTTGTGTATTGTCTATGAAATTAAGGAAAGTTTCTTCTGATAATTTAAAATTAAAAAAGCAGTGACATTGCAACGGATCCATCTTACCTAGAGAAGACATCTCAGACAAAACCTAAAATAGGGCTAACCTTGTTTTGAGACCATTATTTTGTCAAAGATAGCGGGCTTGGGGGGATTTGAACCCCCGACACCTGGCTCCGGAGGCCAGTGCTCTATCCACTGAGCTACAAGCCCTAAATCTCGAAAGCTAGTTTAAATATAACACAGAGGGAAAAACCACTCAAGGGCCATGATTTTGATGGATCATGGTATTGTATTTTTAAAGTTAATAAATATCTTAACTTTAAAAGGAAATTTATCGATTTTCGAGGTTAGTATGGCCAATAGACTAATACATTCCAAAAGTCCATACTTAAGAAAAGCCGCCAACCAGCCTGTTGATTGGTTTGAATGGTGTGAAGAAGCCTTTGATAAAGCCCAAAGGGAAAAAAAACCAATTTTGTTATCAATCGGAGCTTCATGGTGTCATTGGTGTCATGTAATGGCTAAGGAAAGTTTTGAAAAGGAAGAAATTGCAAGGATAATTAATAATAATTTCATTCCAATCAAAGTAGATCGAGATGAAAGACCAGACATTGATAAGAGATATCAAGAGGTGGTTCATTTAATATCCGGAATTGGTGGATGGCCTTTAACGGTCTTTCTTACTCCTGAGGGAGTCCCCTTCTTTGGTGGTACTTATTTTCCACCAGAAAGGAGAGGGCAATATCCAGGTTTTAAAGAGGTCTTACTAAAAATTGTGGAGCTTTGGGAAAACAAAAGAGAAGAGATTTTAAAGAATGCATCTTCAATATTTAACACATTAAAAAGCTATCATACCCAATCCTTTCAAGGACAGATAGGATCTACTCAGCTAAAAAGAAGCATCCATGCACTTCTTTACTCTATTGATTATGAATGGGGAGGCATAAAAACAACTCCAAAGTTTCACCATGCAAAGGCATTTGAACTATTGCTCTATGATAATTTTTTTAATCCTGATTCAATGAAGGATAAAGCTATCCAGGTTTCCCTTGAAGCTATGGCAAAAGGGGGAATTTACGACCATCTCTTAGGTGGCTTCTTTAGATACTCTACAGACTCCCTTTGGAGAATTCCTCACTTTGAAAAATTACTCTCTGACAATGCCGAGTTGCTTACCACCTATTCCCTAGCATTCCAAGTGTATGGTAAAGATCTCTTTAAAAACATATGCCAGGGAATAGTCAAATATTATAAACGCTTTGGGTCAGCCCTTGAAGGAGGATTTTATGCCTCTCAAGATGCTGACATCGAAGATCTAAATGAAGGGGGCTATTACACCTTTACAGAAGGTGAATTGAGAAACCTCCTTCGCCCTGAAGAATTCTCAGTGATTAGAAGATATTTTGGCATAACAGAAGAGGGAAATATGCCCCATAATTCAGGCAAAAATGTTCTTTACATTGCAGAGGACATCGAGACTATCGCTCAGTCCCTAGGAATAAATGAAAACAGAGTAAAAGAGTTAATAAACTCAGCAATGACTAAAATGCTCTCTTATCGTGAAAAGGAAAGACCTCAACCCTTTATAGATAGGACAATTTACACAAATTGGAATGCACTCATGATCGAGTCTCTGTGCGATTATCACATGGTGTTCTCTGATCCCTGGGCTATAGATATGGCTTTAAAAACTGCTCATTTACTTCTGGAGAGATACTATAATGGAAAAATACTATACCATTGCGAAGATCAGGAAGGATACGCAGAGGACTATCTTTTTCTGGCCAAGGCCCTGTTATCACTTTTCCAAATAACTCAAAATAATTTTTATTTAGAGTTATCCATTAAACTGACAGACCAAGCAATAGAACTCTTCTGGGATGATAAAAACGGTGGCTTCTTTGATTCCAAAAGAAAACAAGGTGAAGGGTTATTAGATCTAGAAATCAAAAACATCGCTGATACTCCTAATCAATCTGTAAACGGAGTGGCAAGCTTGCACTTTATAAAGCTTGGCGCCTTAACTTCAAGGGAAAAATATTACTCTTTAGCTGAAAAAAACTTAGAAGCCTTTGGTGGCATGATAACTGAGTATCCTCTGGTCTCCTTCTCCTATTTGATTAGTCTTATGGCTTATCTCAGAGGAATCTTTAAAGTTGAAACTAAAGACCACTACAAAGATGTAATGGGTCTCTTCAGACCTTTTAAGGTAGTGGTCCAATCTGATACTGATGGAATAGTAGTGTGCGATAATAAAGGATGTCGAAAGTATGAGAATTTGAAGGATTTGATTGAAAGGGAGGAGCAATTTAGGTAGAAAATGTCAATACTTCCTTTAAAAAGACTGCTAAATCTCTAATCTCCTCCTGAGCCTGTGGGATTGCCCTTTTATCTACAAAATCCTGCCAAACAAGCTCTGGGCCTGTGGCAATAAGAGAGGTAGCTACTCCCTGCGGAACAACAAATCAAGCACTTTCTTTCTTTAAGTTCTTACTTAAGTCATGGTAAATTGCCATTCCCCTCTGGATGATCTCCTCGTATTGCTTGATGTGTGCCTCCTTAAAGGCCTTGGGGATGACAAAT
>JBCNVC010000103.1:0-4473 GCA_039630395.1 Candidatus Kryptonium sp.
TTAAACTTTCTTTTCAGCATATATATAAAGAATACCACCCTCGTGAGAATCGAACCAGTGTGGAATTTAAACCAATAAAAACTATCGGCTTGGCATAATTCCGCCCCAGTGAGAATCGAACCAGTGTGGAATTTAAACGCCCGACTTGAGCATCTCCTTAACAATCGAACCATAGTGAGAATCGAACCAGTGTGGAATTTAAACATCCCAAGACGAAAGAGGAAATTTGGGTGGAAAGTTCGTGAGAATCGAACCAGTGTGGAATTTAAACGCTGGCTCGGGTTGGGCTGGCTGGCTTTTTCGTTTCGTGAGAATCGAACCAGTGTGGAATTTAAACCTGGCTTGTGTTAGGTGATGTGGCGAAAGTCAGCGTAAGTGAGAATCGAACCAGTGTGGAATTTAAACCACTGGTTGGTTGGGAAAGATGTAGCGCTTGAATTTGTGAGAATCGAACCAGTGTGGAATTTAAACTCGTATGAACCTTACGATGTTGGGCAGAAGGGGTTTGTGAGAATCGAACCAGTGTGGAATTTAAACGCCTGCGGCTTTGCCTGCGTGCGTGAATTTGCCAGGTGAGAATCGAACCAGTGTGGAATTTAAACGATTTTTTAAGCAAGAGTATTCTTTACAGGATTGAGTGAGAATCGAACCAGTGTGGAATTTAAACGTTTTCGTTTCAAAAGCATTCAACGCAATGATTATGGTGAGAATCGAACCAGTGTGGAATTTAAACACGCCACAATTAATTTTATTTGATGTTTCAGGGAAAGTGAGAATCGAACCAGTGTGGAATTTAAACAAATACGAAAAATTATTTTCACGATGATGGCGAAGGGTGAGAATCGAACCAGTGTGGAATTTAAACCCTCATCGTCAGTAAATTCAATTGTTTTCATTTTATGTGAGAATCGAACCAGTGTGGAATTTAAACTGGGCAAACTCTTAACCGTATCCCACAACATAACTAAGTGAGAATCGAACCAGTGTGGAATTTAAACTTCAATGCCGAGGTGAAACTGATGGGTAATGAGACGAGTGAGAATCGAACCAGTGTGGAATTTAAACGATCATCGTTGAAATTTTTGTGTAATACTCGCTCTTAGTGAGAATCGAACCAGTGTGGAATTTAAACGTCCAAAAGGGTTATTTTAGAAGCAGAATTTTATTTGTGAGAATCGAACCAGTGTGGAATTTAAACCTTCCTCCTCATCATTTCTCGTAAAAACATCAACTATGTGAGAATCGAACCAGTGTGGAATTTAAACGAGCTTACCGCTGTTCTTAAACATTTAAACGAGCCTTGTGAGAATCGAACCAGTGTGGAATTTAAACACCGCAAGGAGGAAATGGAGCGTCTGGCTTGGGTGAGTGAGAATCGAACCAGTGTGGAATTTAAACCACGTTGAGTTTTTCAGGTTTGATGCTAAAAAGAGTGGTGAGAATCGAACCAGTGTGGAATTTAAACAGGTCAATATGCACAGCCCTCTCCTTCATCGGATTCGTGAGAATCGAACCAGTGTGGAATTTAAACAAGGGTTATACGAAATACACTTTGCACGAGGCTGTTAGTGAGAATCGAACCAGTGTGGAATTTAAACCTGGCGATAAACTGAAAACCAAATCACCCCTAAAATTAGTGAGAATCGAACCAGTGTGGAATTTAAACAGATTCGGTTCTATCGTCACGCTTGTCGGAACTTTGTGTGAGAATCGAACCAGTGTGGAATTTAAACTTTCATCGCAAGTGAATGTATCATACCCACACAAATGTGAGAATCGAACCAGTGTGGAATTTAAACGGCGGAAAAGCGATGGAGTTTTTGGCAAGTGTTGAGAGTGAGAATCGAACCAGTGTGGAATTTAAACCAGTTTTTTGTTAAGTCCGAAACGCCCGAGTGGATGAGTGAGAATCGAACCAGTGTGGAATTTAAACATTACTCTTGCATATTTTCCGCTTTCCGTATTCTTGTGAGAATCGAACCAGTGTGGAATTTAAACCCGAATTCCCGTATATATCCACCTCAATTCTTGCTACGTGAGAATCGAACCAGTGTGGAATTTAAACAAATCGGTTGTTCCGTAAACCGAACAAGCCGTCGCCGTGTGAGAATCGAACCAGTGTGGAATTTAAACCTTTTGTC
This sequence comes from Candidatus Kryptonium sp., assembly GCA_039630395.1. GTDB lineage: Bacteria > Bacteroidota > Ignavibacteria > Kryptoniales > Kryptoniaceae > Kryptonium. Next base: position 2,142 of record JBCNVC010000103.1, read on the forward strand.
CAACATATACATCGTTGAGGTTATGTTCGTGAGAATCGAACCAGTGTGGAATTTAAACTTATGTGAAACCTGTCGTCATTAAAATTGTTAATAAGTGAGAATCGAACCAGTGTGGAATTTAAACTGGTCAGGTTGATAAGAAGTTTTGAGGCGGGGCTTAGTGAGAATCGAACCAGTGTGGAATTTAAACTTCTTTAATACAAAGTAATCGCCTACCTTTTCAAGTGAGAATCGAACCAGTGTGGAATTTAAACATGTTTTATGAGTCGCCTTTTGATACGAGTTATTCGGTGAGAATCGAACCAGTGTGGAATTTAAACTGGTTTGGTTTTTGGGGTAAAAGGACATACACGGTCGTGAGAATCGAACCAGTGTGGAATTTAAACATTGGTGGAATATGCGTTTTGTAGTTTGCTTTGGCAGTGAGAATCGAACCAGTGTGGAATTTAAACTTTAATGGCGTGGTTGGAACAGTCGCAAACTACAGGTGAGAATCGAACCAGTGTGGAATTTAAACAGTTGGTATGTAAATGGGGAGTATTGGGTGCTTGCGTGAGAATCGAACCAGTGTGGAATTTAAACTCAACAATCTTGATAACTCCATAACACCTATTTTGAGTGAGAATCGAACCAGTGTGGAATTTAAACTTGCCTGTTGTGTGCCTGCTATTCAAAATCATCTAAGTGAGAATCGAACCAGTGTGGAATTTAAACCCGTTTTCAATGATATCAACGGCGGGACCTTTTAAAAGTGAGAATCGAACCAGTGTGGAATTTAAACAGCCTTTGGAAATATATTTAAGCAGGGTCTATTAGAGTGAGAATCGAACCAGTGTGGAATTTAAACCAATTTCTTCACTTTCCAAATCTTTTGTCAGCCCCCGTGAGAATCGAACCAGTGTGGAATTTAAACCAAAAACCTCATTCACCGCTTCAATAACATCCACATGTGAGAATCGAACCAGTGTGGAATTTAAACTGGCGATTTTGAGGTAATAGGTAATAAAGTAAGGGTGTGAGAATCGAACCAGTGTGGAATTTAAACTGCAATCACAAGCTCTTCCGTGTTGACGCCCAGCGTGTGAGAATCGAACCAGTGTGGAATTTAAACACCTTATTCAAAACTGGATTAATCCCCTTCGTGTAAAGTGAGAATCGAACCAGTGTGGAATTTAAACCATTGAGACTAAAAAATTACCACTTGCATCCCTCACCGGTGAGAATCGAACCAGTGTGGAATTTAAACTCAAACTCGCATATTCAACCGTTTCAGGCAAGAATTCGTGAGAATCGAACCAGTGTGGAATTTAAACATATGAAGCCAAGGAGGCTCAAATCTTACCTGCATGTGAGAATCGAACCAGTGTGGAATTTAAACGGCTCAAAATAAGCGAATTTAGCATCAAGACGCTTTTGTGAGAATCGAACCAGTGTGGAATTTAAACGTGAAATTGAACTCGTTTATAGCACAGAATTTATAGGTGAGAATCGAACCAGTGTGGAATTTAAACAGGGTTATCAACATCTCAGCAAGTCTTTTTTTCCTCTGTGAGAATCGAACCAGTGTGGAATTTAAACAAGCGTTTTCAACGCTCGGATTAGCAACAAAATCAAAAGTGAGAATCGAACCAGTGTGGAATTTAAACTTTTATATTAAACTTCTCGATCAGGTAATTAACCAGCGTGAGAATCGAACCAGTGTGGAATTTAAACGTGTTTTGCATTTCGCTTAATCCCATTTATTGTTAGTGAGAATCGAACCAGTGTGGAATTTAAACGGGTTAGGGCGAAGAATTTATGAATTTATTGATGATTGTGAGAATCGAACCAGTGTGGAATTTAAACGACATAGTTTATTTGGGTGGCGATATCATTGATTTTTAGTGAGAATCGAACCAGTGTGGAATTTAAACTTCTAATTTGCGTAATATCAAGCTTCGGCGCAAAAAGTGAGAATCGAACCAGTGTGGAATTTAAACCGTGAAGAAAATAAGTTTATTCAAAAGTTAATTTTTGTGAGAATCGAACCAGTGTGGAATTTAAACTTTTATAATCGTATAAGCTTTCCTCGCTCGGCACACGTGAGAATCGAACCAGTGTGGAATTTAAACTTAAACAGTGGGGCTTGTATTTCGACCAAGTCAAATACGTGAGAATCGAACCAGTGTGGAATTTAAACAGAGGAAGCGTTATTTTGTCAGGTATTTTTGAGGGAGTGAGAATCGAACCAGTGTGGAATTTAAACTATCAATTTTATCAAAATGAATTAAGAACAAACTTGTGAGAATCGAACCAGTGTGGAATTTAAACTACAAAGTTGCTGATTCAGAAT
>JBCNVC010000104.1:0-4472 GCA_039630395.1 Candidatus Kryptonium sp.
AATTCTTCATACAATTCGTATAATCCCATCTCTTTGCTCTCCTTTAAGTTTGTCCCTGTTTAGCCCAGCCATACTGCTTAAAAAGTTTTAAGCACTAAATCCTTATAGGAACTAACAAAAAGCATGTCATCTTTAACAAAATGTGAAGTTCTTATTACCATTATAAACTTCTCTATTGTGTTCTTCAATGGTCAAAACGATTCTTGACTATTTCCATTATTGTGACTTCTAAGACTTCCTTTTGTTAATGTAAAGCATTTGCTCTCTCTTTTAGTCTGGGTTCTACATTATTGATTTCCATTTATGATTTTTTTTGGCTTCAGGTCTTTTTGATTTATATTTCAAATAGTTTTGATTTCAAATAGTTTTGATAAAACACTATACAATATCTATATTTCTGCTTGCGATTTATAACTATTAGTGTTTCGACTCATAGGGCGTGCTATTTCTTGACCAGAACGGGCAATATTCCTGGCAAGAGCTTTAAAATTATTGCACGATGAGGTATAATTATTAATTATGGAAACTTTGCTAAGCTTTATCTTGTATTTCGCCATTCTTTGTCTTTTGTTTCTCTTTATTACATATCTCCTCAAACCTATTTTTTATCTAATGCCTCTTTTGATATATCTCATTGAGAAAATCTTCAAGTTTTTTAAACCAAATCAAAACTTCTTTAGCTGATATATTCTTTATTTTGCTTTAGCTAATTTTTGCTTCCCTGCAGAGCCTAATAACTCCTTTGCCAATTCTTCTTATCAAAGTCTTTTAATATCCCACATGTTTCAGATAAACAAGTCTTAGGAAGAATCCTAATTTCTCGGTTACTTTTCAGTATTCTAACCAATGGAGTGATATAGAATGGCTTAAGGGACACTCTTTCCAAATTGTTACCATCCTCCTCAATGTTATTAAGTCATTAATATCCCTAAATCAGCCTTGACATTCTATTCATAGCTTTTAATCAATAAGTAATCTTCCCTCTTTGTATTCGTTGAGAAGTTCATCATCAAATCCGGCTTCTCTAAGAAAAATCACATCCAATGGCTCAGTTTCACCATTTTTTAGTGCTTTTTTAATAATCTCCTTAGCTTCTTCTATTGTGAAGCCTGGCAATCCCATAAAAAAGCAAGCGCCCTGTTTCTCAACTTGTTTCAACTCTTCTTCGCTAAAGAGATGTAAGTCCACTGGGAGCCTGCTATTATAAGCTCTTATTAGAGCAATAAGTTCTGGATCGTATTTAAAGATGAACATGCCTCCTCCTTTATATCCCACATGGTTCAGATGAGAGAGACCAAGTTTCTTCAAAGCTCTTGTTTTATTTACATTATTCAAAAGAAGTTTACACTTATTAGTGAAATAGTAAGAAATAAAGAAGCAAATAATCAACTTTAGGCAGTTTATAAGGTGGTAAAGCGAAGGGAATTAGTTTTTTAAACTGAGAATTCTTGTTAGAAGAGTATCTCTATCTTCTCGTATAGATTTTTTAGATAACCTTCTTTTACTCTAAAGGCTGTTCCTCTATTTCTTACAGTGCCCATTGGTTTTAAGTGCATTCTTATGTCAATTCCGATATACCCATTTTCAAAGGCTTGAATAAATTTATGTGGTGTAGTTTCTGAGAGTAGATAAAATTCGTTAAACCAAAAGTATTCTTGATTTCCTTCCCTTCTTGAGTCAGCAATACAAAGGAGAATTCTACCAACTTTAGTTACAAATTTAGCTATGACAAGATAGAGGTCATAAGATCCTAAAACTTCTCCTTGAGAATCTACTATGTGAATAACATTATTTGCTTTATCCAGCTCAAGAGAAAGATTACCAATGTTTGATTTCATACCATAAAAAAGAGTTGTTTTAAGTGCCTTTCTGTTTTTTATATCAAGATAGCCGTATTTCATAATCAAATCTCTTTGGGGAATTTTCCAAACTCCTCTGTTAAAAGTGAAGAGAGTTATTAAGTTGTTTGCGTGTCTTCTTGTTGCTTTTACTTCAATTCGTGCTCCTATATCAGGAATAGCTATATTACTTTCCCTAAGTCCTAAGAGTTTCTCTAAGGTATGCCCTATACCTGTAGTGCCTGAACGAGTAGAAGAAACAAAACCTTTATCTTTAATTTCTTGCAATTTCTTAATCAATTCGGCTTTTGTCATGATGTTTTTTCCAAAAGAACTACGTATTCGTATTTCATCGTATTAGACTTCTTTCCAACTATATTGGAAGGGGAATTGAGTATAGGCATTCTCTTATTGCGTATCTCTCTTATGAAAGTTTTTAGATGTTTTAAGCCTAAGAGCTCAAAAATTTCTTTTACTATATCGTCCATTGGAATTTGGATACCTTTTACACATCTATTTCCTACTACAAAGCAAAGAATTGCATTATTGTTAAGTTGATTAGCTATATTTTTACAGGCTAAAAATAAATCTGAGTAAAAAGCATTAACTTCTTCAGCTCGTTTTTTATCTATTTGGTAGAGTTTGTCAAGGGTTGAGCTTAAAGATTTTGACAAAGAGAGCTTATCTTTAGTAAGTTTCCCACCAAGAGAGTCCTTATCTAAAGTTAAGTCGGCATCTCCATAGGGATTAAGTCCTTTCAGCCAATCCAGACTAAAACTTGAAAATTGTCCGTATGCTACAGTGGTTCTACTATCTCCATAAGGAGGAGAAGTGATAACAACGTCTATTTTTTCTTCAAAAGGAATTTTTTGGCGGGTATCACTTCTATATAGGTTAACGGAGGATGAAGTTGTGGGTATTGAGTCACTCCTTAATCTGTAACAAAAGTCTAAGAGTTTTTTTGTGAAAACTTCTAATACGTTAGGATTGAACTTAGTTAATTCTTCTTCACTTAGTCTAAATCTCTTAAATTCTCCTTTCCTGTTATTTGACACATCTCTAATTGTTTGAGAGAAGGTTACGAGGAGTAATTCGTAAAAGCTTTCACCTTGGAAGTCTTTAATAGCAGATCTTATTTTGCCTAAGTCTTCTATCACGTAGTCCTTAAACCAATATTCAAGATTCTTTACCTGTGGGATATCAGTCTTGGAGGTTTTTATTTTGTTAAGTATTGTATTGATAGGAATTTTAACAGGTTTTGAGGTTCTGACTTTGGTGATTAACAAAGCAAGGGGGTTGATGTCAGTTCCGAATACTTTTAAGCCAAATCTTAGTCCCTCACAAAGAGAAACTCCACTACCGCAGAAAGGATCGTAGAGTGTTTTTTTGTCAGAACTAAACTCTTTAAGGATTTCTCTAACAACAAGATAATGAAGCATAGCTGGATAGTCATGAATGCCGTAGCGCCCGTAAGAAGCTTTTTGAGTTGGAAAATCTAAATGAGGATTTCTAAATTTTTGGTGAGAGTTTGTTAAAAGCATGATTAGCCCTCAAATTTTGCAAAAGTAAATGTTAGAGCTTGTTTTTTTGAAAACTCTCTCGGTGTTATTTCCTCTACCCCACCTTTCAATTATCTCTCCTCACTGCCTTCAGGGCCCCATATTATTTAAAGTATACACTCTAAATGCTCTGCTACCACATATTCCGTCAAACTAAGATAAACCAATGCTGGAAATACATACCTCGAATAAGCATCTATCATATTGAATACCCTAAACCTTCTGCCATCCTCAAGACTATCATGAATAAAATTTACCGCATATAACTCCCCCTGCAACTGGCTATTATCCCTCTATATCTTTACTCCTACTCATGTTTTGTCTATCTCTTGAAAAACACATATCTGTTAAATCCCTCTTCCCTCCATAGCCTTAATACCTTCTTGTGATTCACTCTGTAGCCCATAGCTCTTAATAAAATGGCTATTTTCCTATATCCATAGGAGGGATATTTTGGAGCTAAAGCCCTTATCTCCTCTCTTATCTCTCTATCTTCTGAGCTTATTCCCCTTTGTTTTTGGTAATAAATAGTTATATTTCAAGCTCTTTGCATGCTGGCAATTTTTTGAGTCTTGAGTTTTCAGTTTCAAGAGCTTTTAATCTTTTGAGAGGCTTCAGAGGATAGGCCTTTGTATTTTTGTCTCCGCATGTCAAGAGTTTGTTCGGAGATGCCGTATAATCTTTAAATAGCAGCGAAGGAGTTGTTTGGTAATTCAGCTTTAGAGAGGATTGAGATGATTTAAGTTTTAGGTAAAGACCCTAACGTTAAATTTGTCCAAAAAAGGGGAGCTATCCATCATCAAAATCATTTACCATCAAATTTGATCATTGACAAAAGATCAGTCAGTGATAAAAAGAGAGTAAGCACTTACCTACAGATTTTTTATGAGAAAAAATACCAGAGACCAAATACTCTCTTCAGCCCTTAAGCTCTTTTCAGAAAGAGGCTTTTTGGGAGCTACAACAAAAGAAATAGCTAGACAGGCTGGCATATCTGAAGTTACTCTGTTTAGACACTTCTCGAATAAAGAAAAACTCTTCATCTCAGTACTAAATAAGTATGCCTTTTTACCTA
>JBCNVC010000105.1:0-546 GCA_039630395.1 Candidatus Kryptonium sp.
CTCAAAAAGGAGGATTTAAATGAATAACCATGTGATGTTATCAGTAAGAGTAGACAGAGAAAAACTTAAAAAATACAAGAAGTGGTTGATAGATAATAATTTTCGGTCTGTAAATCAGCACATGAATATAATAATAGACGAAATAGTAAAGAGGATAGAAGAGGAAGAGGCCAAGAGGCAGATTTTGGTAAAAGAATCAAAAGAAGAGGTTAAGGAGAAGGAGAGCAAAGAAGAGCAGGTAAAAGAAGAGGTTAAGGAAGAGATAAAAGAAGAGGCCAAGGAGATAAAAGAAGAAGAGATAAAGGAAGAGGTTAATGGAGAGGCAAAAGAAGAGATTAAGGAAGAGATAAAAGAAGAGATTAAGGAAGAGGCCAAGGAAAAAGAAGAGGTTAAAGAAGAAGAGATAAAAGAAGAGGTTAAAGAAGAGGTTAAGAAAGAGATAAAGAAAAGAAGGGGAAGGCCGCCGAAGAAGAAAAAGGAATAGAAAAACAATAAAAAAAATGATAGGAGGTAGATTATGGAGAATGCTCATGGTAAGGTAAAATC
>JBCNVC010000105.1:556-4470 GCA_039630395.1 Candidatus Kryptonium sp.
CAATAACGAGATATCTTACGAATTACAGTCATTACTACAGCCGTCAAATATTGCAAAATAGTAATTACAATGGACTGGATTTAAGAGATATAGATGAAAGTCTGGAGAATTTTATAATATCAAACAAGATAGATGATAGGATTGAAAAGAAAGCGGTAGGCATCGGGAAAAATAAAAAAACATTTATAGAGCTTACAGATGAGGAGTATAGCAAGCCAAGAGCTAAAGCTAAAGGAACATCGGTTTTTGAGCTTTTAAAAAAAGCGGAAAAGGGGGAAAGACCAGATCTATGTTTTTTCAGAGTAAAGCCGGAGAAAGTGCAAGATTTAATAGGAGAGGGAGTATCAACAGATGAGAAGAAGAAGAAAAAGGTAGAAGATGAATTATGTTTCAGATTTTTTAATCACATAAAAGATTATGCAAAAACAATAAAAGGTTGTGAATATTTAGTTTCGTGGATGGAGGATGTTATAAATCTGTATTATGCTAAAGAAAAAAGTAATGTAGTGAAAGACATCCTACACAGGTATGTTATAAACCTGTTTACATTCCAGTGGGGCTATGATGAGGATAATGAAAGGTTTACACTCCCCCTACTAGAGAGCGTGAAACAAGGATATAAGAAACTGACGATAGAGGAGATTTTAGAGAAGACGGCAAAAAAATCTCAAATAGATTTTAAGCAAGCAATAGAAATAATGGATGAGAATCTTAGAATTAATGGCCACAAAGGTTTAATAGATATACTTGGGGCAATATATCACAAAACAAGTAATGTTAAAAACATAAAAAAGAGGGAAGGATTTAATAGTGAAGTAATGAAACAGCTAGGTAAAGCAATGGCCGACTATATGGAAGCTATCTACTCAGGGAAGGAAGGCAATTATTTTTTAGATCCTTTGAAGTTTAATAAGGGGCGGAGGTTAGTAAATTTTTTGAGCAAAAAAGTGGTTGTAGAGGAGCAATCTAAAGAAGAAGATGTTATCATTGTATTACATGAGGACACACCGGGAGTAGGGGAGAAAATTAAGCAAAGCTTATCAAGTGCAAGATACATAAGTGATGCTTTTAAAAAGAGTATTTCAGGAAAAAGAGTGATAGAGGTTAACATAAAGGACATTTTAACCAGGTATGATAAGGTGCAGGAGGAAGAAAAACATCTTGATGATGGCATAAACATTCTAATTACACTCCTGCAATTTGCGGGATTTGTGATTAGTGTAGAAGGAATGTATGGAAGGCCTCCTATAATAGCAGTTATGGGGAAAGAGAGGCCGGCATGGGATTATATACGCTCTTTTATGAGATTGATAAGGTATCCGTTCCAAACGATAATGAAAGACAATCTGAAAGAGATGGATTCGAAGAGTCAAAAGAAAGAGTCGTTTATAAAAAACTTCCTGCTGTCGGCATACTCAAGGGCAAAATATGTGGAAGTAGAGATTGAAACCGGGCTTGACATTGATAACACTGACATTTACATTGTCGTTGAGGAAAGTTCAAATCTTATAGAAAGTTCAAGTTTTGATTCAGAGAAAGGCTACAGAACAAGGTTATTTAGAACCTATCAGTTAAAAGTTGAAAAAACTGAAAAAAAGGAGAAGAACAAGCAAAACAATTTATATGAAAAAGTAGAGGAAAGCAATTTCAAAAATTTCAAATTGGCTATGAGACCGGTATTTAGTGAAGTTATGATAAGCGGTAATTTAGATGTGAAGGAGATAGTAAGGAAAATAGAGAATAGAAAAGATGATAGTAGCAAGATAAAGGTTATCTTTTTACTTTCAAGTGAAGATCCTGGGCTGATAGCGAACATAAAAGGTATAGGAGCTGGGGGCAAGATTGATAGCATAGAGATATTGCGATACGATAGTTTAAAAACTCCGATTCCCAGCAAAAAATCATCTGCACAAGATGGATTTTTGTTATATGAAGAGGGAATAGAGCATATAGAAAGTGCTGCATACAGTAAGAAGGATGACAAAAGAACAAGATTTATGAGATTTATGATAAAGCCGCCGCTACCGGATGTTACATTATCAGATGATAAAAAAAATTCAGATGATAAAAAAAATACAAAGGAGATGGTTAATATATCAATGACTTTGTTTGAGCCTTTAACTCCTGAAAGAAATCAAAGGAGCACGGCACTTGTGAAAATAGCGGCGATAATGTGGCTTGTATTTGAATCAGAGAGCTGGAATTTTGTTTACAGCAGTCCAAAGACTATAAGCAGAAGGCTTCCGTCGCTAGTTATAGATGCGGAATCAGGCCGCACAAAAATCACATATAAGTTTGACGCATTCTCCACAATATTAGAGCTGGCACATATCTACATTAAGCTGTATAAACAATTAAATTAAAATATTAGTGTGGGGAGATCATGAGTGTAATAAGAGCAAGAAGCACAGCCGGGATGATATATGAGGTAGGATTTAAGTTAGGATTTTTAAATTATCTGGGATTTGAAGATAAGATAAGGGAGATTTCACAGATAGTAAGGCAAGACAAAGACAGATACAGAGTATTATCAGAAGACTGTATGTATAGAGATGGAGTGTTATTTATTCCAGATATCCCGGATGAAAATATAGCCAGGAGCAAGAGAGAGTCAGTTGTAAAGTTTTATAAAGACAGATGTGAATATAATGACAATAATTTGAGGCATCTGGCGGTGTATTCCGTCGGAATATGGAACGGTAATATGTTTGCAAAACAGGTATCATACAACAAAAAGAAAAAGATAGAGCTAATAGCTGCAGATATAAAGCAGGAAGTGCCGATAAAAGGGCATTACAGGAACACAGACTTAGCTTTTATATCAGAATGGCCTGGAGGGAAAGATATAACTTACCATTTTTATGATATAAAGTTTGATGGATATAAAAGTGTGCAGCTGGTAATAGATACTATTAGAGAGAGCAAAGAAGGGGGAGTAATAGATGTTTATCCGGTAAGCTACAGCAGAGGTATAAATCTATCTCTTGGATTTATTGAGAAGGACTTATTATCTTTTACGGAGAGGTTTTTGAAGATAGTAAAAGAGAGGAAGAAGGAAGAGTTAAGAGTGGATTATGAGATAAAGAACATGCTACAGATTTTATCGTATTTATTTGGCTATATATACGGGATGGAGAGGGATAAGTTAGATATAGAGTTTGGTGTTTTATATTCAGAGAGGGAGAGTTTAATATACAATCTTCCGCTTACAAAAGCAGACACGGAAGTAATAAGAAGGTATAGGGATGAGATTATGGATTTATACAGGCAGGCGAAGACGATATTTGGTGAGGAAAGAGGTATAAGAAATATTGATCTTGTGAGAGAGAGTATACAAGTAGCTATAGCTTCAATGAGGAGTTCTATAAAAGAGATAGAAGAGAAGATACGTAAAGAGTGGAGGAAGTCAAAGATTATAAAGATGAATCAAACGATGGATGATTTAAGAGAAGATGTAAGAAATACCATCAAGAAGTTTTATGAAGAAGGGCCGTGGGGGAAGGTGCTTGCATTGCTACATAGCACAGGAGCAGGTAAAACAACAAATTCAATTGAGGTGTTTTTAAATAGTAATGAGAAGGTAGTATACATATATTTAGCTCCCAGGAAGAAGTTAATAGAGCAGGTAAGGAAAACAATTGAGGTGTTTTTAAATAGTAATGATATAATAGATGGAACTCAGATAAAGAAAGAGGAGAATAAAGAGGGAAGAGTTAAGAAAACTATTGATGGGACAGAACATGCGTATGCGTATGTAAGCAGTGAAGAGAAAAGGGGGATAGCAAGGTTAGTGGCGAGTGAGATACTTAAAAGAGCTGGGAAATTTGACAAGCTGGCAGTTCTTCTAACAACACAGAGTTTTACACTTGTGAACAACAACGGCTGGCAATCATCCACTTTGAAGATTTTTTTGG
>JBCNVC010000106.1:0-4412 GCA_039630395.1 Candidatus Kryptonium sp.
ATTTTGGTGGTTCTTCAAGAAGCATGGCTTCTTTGCTTGTGATAATAAATTTACCATCAATATGAATTCCGGGCAGTTCTCTTGGGCGAGCGCCGGTTGCAATTATTATGTTATCCGCAACAACTTCAATTTCATCTTTTTCATTTTTCACACCTATCAACCCAGGTTTTTGTATAAAGCCATGTCCAACGATTTTCGTTATGTTATTCTTTCTTAGCAAAAATTCAACTCCCTTGCTTAATCTTTCGGCAACTTGCCTACTTCTTTGAATTATTTTTTTGAAATCAAAATTTAAATTTTCAACTTTCAATCCGAATTCATCTGCTCTTTTAAACAAGTTGAAAAGTTCAGCGGACTTAAGAAGTGCTTTTGTTGGAATACAACCCCAGTTAAGACAAATTCCACCAACGCGATCTTTTTCTATTATAGCAGTTCTAAAACCTAATTGTGAAGCTCTTATCGCTGCAACATAGCCACCGGGGCCACTTCCAATTACAACAATGTCAAATTTATCCATGACTTAATGGAGGATTTGTTTTTAAACTCTGAAAAATTTAAAAATAGAATGCTTAAAATTCAAAAGATAAAAACTTGATTTTATGATTTAGTTGAGCTGGGTTGGCGGGTAAATTCTTGATGGAAGGAGTTATTTTATCAAGGCAATCTTCCACAATTAAGCCAAATTTTCCAACTTTGAGTTGATAAATATACCCCCACTTGGAAAGGCGGAGATGCCTTAGATCATACGCTTGTTTCAATCCCTCACAGGTACGATTCAAATATGGATTTGATAGATTGAATGGAAAACCTAATATCTTGTTTCAATCCCTCACAGGTACGATTCAAACGGGAGGTGCAGAGGGGCAGCTTACCGGAACTATTACTGTTTCAATCCCTCACAGGTACGATTCAAACACGAATGGGGTAATGTTAAAAAGTTGCTGATACAAAATGTTTCAATCCCTCACAGGTACGATTCAAACTTGGCTTTCTTTTTTCTTGCTACCTCAAATCTTTTGGTTTCAATCCCTCACAGGTACGATTCAAACAAAAACTTATCTTTGATACGATAGAAAAATTTAAAACGTTTCAATCCCTCACAGGTACGATTCAAACTTCATAGCCTCAAATAGCGCTTTAATTTTAGTGCTAGTTTCAATCCCTCACAGGTACGATTCAAACGCCCCTTTCGTTATACCATTTCCAGCAATGTAATAGTTTCAATCCCTCACAGGTACGATTCAAACATTTTCTATAATCATTTTGTGGTTTATGTATATGACCGTTTCAATCCCTCACAGGTACGATTCAAACCCATTTTTCCAATACCAATCACCTTTTCTCACAAACGTTTCAATCCCTCACAGGTACGATTCAAACAATTCAAAACGGTAAACATGTTTTCCTTGAGTTTATCGTTTCAATCCCTCACAGGTACGATTCAAACTTTAAACTAACTCGTTCAACTCCAGTGTTCTTATTCGTTTCAATCCCTCACAGGTACGATTCAAACACTGATTTTGAGTAAACAGCAAGAGCACAAGCAACAGCGTTTCAATCCCTCACAGGTACGATTCAAACAGTTAAAACTTTTATTTTTTTTATCTATCCAGCAATAAGTTTCAATCCCTCACAGGTACGATTCAAACGGAAAATGAACCAGCACTTCTGGATAGATTTGATTTTAGTTTCAATCCCTCACAGGTACGATTCAAACATGTCTAATTACAAATACGAAATGGTTAAATATAAGTTTCAATCCCTCACAGGTACGATTCAAACGACGAAGACTGGTGCACGGAAACTTGGGAAAATTAGTTTCAATCCCTCACAGGTACGATTCAAACAAAACAAAAGGGGATTTAAAATGAAGGTTTATGTAAAGTTTCAATCCCTCACAGGTACGATTCAAACTTGATTCTATTAAGTTAAGCGATTTTGAATAGCAAGCACAGTTTCAATCCCTCACAGGTACGATTCAAACTTATTGTTATTTGACATTAGTAATCGTGAAAAACGGAGTTTCAATCCCTCACAGGTACGATTCAAACAATTTTCGGACAACATTTTCTTATTGCAGAATCCCAGTTTCAATCCCTCACAGGTACGATTCAAACACACGAAGCGTGGTGGGAACAGATGACTAAATCATTAGTTTCAATCCCTCACAGGTACGATTCAAACACAAAGTTATTATGTGTTGTTTCTTGGATGGTGTTCCTTGTTTCAATCCCTCACAGGTACGATTCAAACTTGTGGGACAACCTCCAATGGAAGTTGCCCAAAAAATTGAGTTTCAATCCCTCACAGGTACGATTCAAACCTATGTAAACAGCAAACTTTACACTTGCATTGTCGGTTTCAATCCCTCACAGGTACGATTCAAACAACTTTTCAATTTTCAATCATTTTTTGACCGTATCTGTTTCAATCCCTCACAGGTACGATTCAAACACTTTCAATTCAGTTAATCTCTCAATCGCTTCGCTCGTTTCAATCCCTCACAGGTACGATTCAAACTAAATATAATTTGGGGGGATTTGGTAGTATTAAAAAAGTTTCAATCCCTCACAGGTACGATTCAAACTCGAACCGCCGACCGCGTGCATAAATAGATATGCACGGTTTCAATCCCTCACAGGTACGATTCAAACGAAAAAATCGCTATGGACAAACAGGTGTTGTAAAAGTTTCAATCCCTCACAGGTACGATTCAAACGCGTTTGATTATTTAGTTTCAAGTTGGGCGGATACTTGTTTCAATCCCTCACAGGTACGATTCAAACAATTTTTAAAACAAAAAAATAAAATTATGAAATACTCAGTTTCAATCCCTCACAGGTACGATTCAAACATTTTATGTTGTTAGAAACGGAGTGTATTTGGCGGTTTAGTTTCAATCCCTCACAGGTACGATTCAAACATTCAAAAGGTCGCAGACATTCAGCGGGCAAGTTTGGGGTTTCAATCCCTCACAGGTACGATTCAAACAACGTCTAGCTGGTATAATTTCTACCAGGCAAAATTGTTTCAATCCCTCACAGGTACGATTCAAACTTGGAAATAAAATAATTGACATTGAAAAAGAAAAATTGTTTCAATCCCTCACAGGTACGATTCAAACGATTTACCAATCATTGTTAAATTCTTTCGCTCCGGTGTTTCAATCCCTCACAGGTACGATTCAAACACGTTACGCCACAGCCAGAGGTTATCTTGAAATTTGCGTTTCAATCCCTCACAGGTACGATTCAAACGATGATGCGGTATACGGAAAATGTTTATTTATTGAAGTTTCAATCCCTCACAGGTACGATTCAAACATGGTTAAAGCGAGAAATCAAAAACAAAAAAAGAGGTGTTTCAATCCCTCACAGGTACGATTCAAACTTTAAAAAACAAAAATGAGGTAAAGCCATGATAGTAGTTTCAATCCCTCACAGGTACGATTCAAACGATGTTGAAATTGAAAAATTGATTTGCGACAAATGTGTTTCAATCCCTCACAGGTACGATTCAAACAAAATACGCGAGAATTGTTTATTTAGTATTAAACTACGTTTCAATCCCTCACAGGTACGATTCAAACACGATGGCGCTTTCAAATTTGTTTAACAAAAATTTTTAGTTTCAATCCCTCACAGGTACGATTCAAACTTTTCAGACAACATTTTTTTATTGCAGAATCTTACAACGTTTCAATCCCTCACAGGTACGATTCAAACAATCAAATAAGATAAGACATTCGGGGATATCCAAAAGTTTCAATCCCTCACAGGTACGATTCAAACAAAAAAGATGAAATGCCAGAAACAATTTCAGTAAAATGTTTCAATCCCTCACAGGTACGATTCAAACTTAAGAATAAGATTGTAATCAAGAGTCCACAAGATTTGTTTCAATCCCTCACAGGTACGATTCAAACAATCTTTTTTTAAAAAAATCATAAAAAAATAAAAAAGTTTCAATCCCTCACAGGTACGATTCAAACTTTGCTATAGCTGATGATGTAGAGCGCTTGCTAATTCGTTTCAATCCCTCACAGGTACGATTCAAACTATTTTGTATAGCTCGGAGCCCTTTCGCTCTATAAGAGTTTCAATCCCTCACAGGTACGATTCAAACTGAGTGGGGGGGTGTAAAGAAATTGCTGATACAAAAGTTTCAATCCCTCACAGGTACGATTCAAACAACTTTAAGAACAAGATTTATATTAAATCATTGCAGTTTCAATCCCTCACAGGTACGATTCAAACGAGAATACTGGATGAGGAATTTCCAAGATGTGATGAAAGTTTCAATCCCTCACAGGTACGATTCAAACTCATAAACTATCGGCTTGTTTTTGATTATGATTTGCTGAAGTTTCAATCCCTCACAGGTACGATTCAAACCCACGGTAAAATAATACT
>JBCNVC010000107.1:0-4380 GCA_039630395.1 Candidatus Kryptonium sp.
TTGAGTGTGTGAGTTAGTTTTATTGAAGTATTATTTTACCGTGGGTTTGAATCGAACCTGTGAGGGATTGAAACAATTATATGGTTATAAAACAGCCAAGTCTCAGTTTTTAGTTTGAATCGAACCTGTGAGGGATTGAAACTCTTTAAAGAACGTTTCAGTCTCAAAACCGACAAATTGTTTGAATCGAACCTGTGAGGGATTGAAACTCATATTTTACTAACTCGTAATTATTGCTTTTCATAGGTTTGAATCGAACCTGTGAGGGATTGAAACTTAATATAAGCCTTCATTGTAAGCCCCTTTTTTTGTTTTGTTTGAATCGAACCTGTGAGGGATTGAAACAAGCTCCGTTTTTCTATCCATTTTTTGCTTTGTTAATTTGTTTGAATCGAACCTGTGAGGGATTGAAACATAATGGCTCCCTCGCTAACCCCCAGGCGTCCCTGGTTTGAATCGAACCTGTGAGGGATTGAAACGAAACCAAGGCCCCAGTGTGAACCCCCAGCCTGCCGGGTTTGAATCGAACCTGTGAGGGATTGAAACTGGGTCAGGGTTACTTGCCTGACCCTATAACCCGTTTGAATCGAACCTGTGAGGGATTGAAACTTTCATTTATCATTTGTTCTATTCCTCTTTCCCTCATGTTTGAATCGAACCTGTGAGGGATTGAAACTACGGCAACTTCGGCTTTTGAAAAGCCGTTTTTCTCAGTTTGAATCGAACCTGTGAGGGATTGAAACTACAATATAATTACTCTGGCATACTTGCCAGATTCGTTTGAATCGAACCTGTGAGGGATTGAAACTAAGTTAGTTTACCACTATTCAAATCTTTTTGAATTAGTTTGAATCGAACCTGTGAGGGATTGAAACTTATTTTGATGCTGAAAAAGTGCCAGACAGTATGTTTGTTTGAATCGAACCTGTGAGGGATTGAAACCTTGGATAATCAAAATTGACTACAAAATCAAATCTATGTTTGAATCGAACCTGTGAGGGATTGAAACGTTGGATAAAAGAATTATATGGTTCAAAACTTGGGAGTTTGAATCGAACCTGTGAGGGATTGAAACCTGTGAGAGAATAAAATTGTAAATTTTCTTGGAATTTCTTGTTTGAATCGAACCTGTGAGGGATTGAAACAAATTAAAAATCATTGCAATTCGTAAGGTTAATTGTTTGTTTGAATCGAACCTGTGAGGGATTGAAACATAATTTTGTGAATTAGGCTTTCTAAAATTACTCTTTCTCGTTTGAATCGAACCTGTGAGGGATTGAAACTTCCAGATGGCAATAGATTTTTCAATCTCGTCCTGTTTGAATCGAACCTGTGAGGGATTGAAACCTTACTCTCCATCTTTGTTTTTGGATATTAAAAAAGTTTGAATCGAACCTGTGAGGGATTGAAACAAACTTTTAATACTTATACGATTTTTAAAGTTCAAGAGTTTGAATCGAACCTGTGAGGGATTGAAACATTCTGGAAGTTCACCATAGTATTCTAAATATGCAACGTTTGAATCGAACCTGTGAGGGATTGAAACATTTCTTCAAATTTTTCTTTTTCAATGTCAATTATTTTGTTTGAATCGAACCTGTGAGGGATTGAAACAGTCCTGAGCCTTAATGATTAGCTCGTTATTTCTTCTTGTTTGAATCGAACCTGTGAGGGATTGAAACACATATATATAAATAGATGATGGAATAACCTTAATTGTTTGAATCGAACCTGTGAGGGATTGAAACAATTCAAAGAATTTGAAAAGATATTGGATGATAATATTGTTTGAATCGAACCTGTGAGGGATTGAAACAAAAACTTTTTAAGTGCCAAAGAATAAAGCATTACAAGTTTGAATCGAACCTGTGAGGGATTGAAACTTGGCAGCTGATTTATTTTCCTTATGTCGGGATTGGGTTTGAATCGAACCTGTGAGGGATTGAAACGTAAAACTAGCTAGAATGAATCAGGCGGGAGTGGACGTTTGAATCGAACCTGTGAGGGATTGAAACGTAAAACTTTTTAATCAAGCGCGGGAGGTTTTCTTCAGTTTGAATCGAACCTGTGAGGGATTGAAACATTACTCTGGGCTCGTGTCCAAGCCAGTAGTAGACTTGTTTGAATCGAACCTGTGAGGGATTGAAACGGAGCTACATAGCCCTTGAACGAGAAATTACCCTCGTTTGAATCGAACCTGTGAGGGATTGAAACGTCATCTTGCTTACATTGAAAAGTTTTGCAACTTCACGTTTGAATCGAACCTGTGAGGGATTGAAACAAAACCGACTTTTTTGAATAACACATCATTAATAACATGTTTGAATCGAACCTGTGAGGGATTGAAACTCAATTGCTTGCTGTATATTACCCCCTTGGCTGGGAGCTTGTTTGAATCGTACCTGTGAGGGATTGAAACACGCGAGCGAACTTGCCTGTTTCTTGATTTTTTAATAGTTTGAATCGAACCTGTGAGGGATTGAAACTGCACAAAAGACTTTTTCTTCAAATCATATAAAAGAATGTTTGAATCAAACCTGTGAGGGATTGAAACCGGATTGGAAATCGTAATCCGCGAGAGCTGACAAAAAGTTTGAATCGAACCTGTGAGGGATTGAAACTGAAATCAAACAGGTCTTTCTCTTCAACTCTTAGTTTGAATCGAACCTGTGAGGGATTGAAACACTCCTATCATTCTTTGGGGGAAGGGATGTCTTAGAGTTTGAATCGAACCTGTGAGGGATTGAAACGGATAAAATTCTTCCCATCGTGTCAAATTTTCTTCATAGTTTGAATCGAACCTGTGAGGGATTGAAACGAAATGTTTTCGCCTACCGCGTTTATAAATTTTTGCGTTTGAATCGAACCTGTGAGGGATTGAAACAATTATTGAACACGATTAACGCGGTTAAAAAGTTCCGTTTGAATCGAACCTGTGAGGGATTGAAACTTATAAATCAATCGCAAGTATGGATAATAAGCAAAAACAAGTTTGAATCGAACCTGTGAGGGATTGAAACAACTATGTTTGGTAGGTATTTACACAGGACTTATCATGTTTGAATCGAACCTGTGAGGGATTGAAACTTATATAATACTCACCAGTTTTACTAATGAATAGCTTGGTTTGAATCGAACCTGTGAGGGATTGAAACTAAAACCAAAAAATCGTTTCTGGCCTTGAGAATATGAGTTTGAATCGAACCTGTGAGGGATTGAAACTATATCCACACGGGAGAGTGGGTGATAAAAAGAACAGTTTGAATCGAACCTGTGAGGGATTGAAACTCGGTAGTTTTAATGAAAATCTTGTTCTTAAAATTTGTTTGAATCGAACCTGTGAGGGATTGAAACATATCTTCAATACACTTAATGGCAATCTTGTTCTTGTGTTTGAATCGAACCTGTGAGGGATTGAAACCTGTTTTCTTCATACACGTATTGAGGCAATATATCCGCGTTTGAATCGAACCTGTGAGGGATTGGGGTATGTTTGATTTTGTTTGTTGGTTTGTGTGGTTGTTGAGGTAAAAAAGGTGGTTGGGATTGTTAAGAGGTTGTGAGAAAATCAAAAGGGGTGGACGCATATGTGAGGGATTGAAAAAGGGTTTCGTTTGTGTTTGAATTGTATATATGGGGGTTGGAGATGGTTTAAGTTTATATTTGTAAGGGGGAGTTGTTGTTAAGAAGTTATCAGGTTTTGAGTTTAAATAGTTGGTTTGATGTGGGGTTTAGATTAGGTTGTCGTGGGGAATAATCTATGGAGAGTGGTTTAAGTTTTTGTGGTCATTTTTTCGGTGGGTCTTGACTTGTTCTTTTAAATGTTTTATATTTTAAGTGTTAAAAAAGTTATAGTTTAAAGATGAACAGAGTTAAAATACATTGTAGGGCTATAACACCTATTTTCATGTCGGGGGTTGATGGTGGAGTTGCGGAGTTGAGGGCTTCAGAATTCAAGGGGATGATGCGTTGGTGGTGGAGGGCGGTAGTAGCAGATGATAAGATTGATAGGCTAAAAAGGGAGGAGTCATCAATTTTTGGAGGAACGGGGGCGGAAGAAGAGAGAAAAAGCAAGGTGGAGTTAAGGATTGAGGAGTTTAAAGTTATCAAAGAGGGAAATTTAATAAGAAGCGAGGGTTTGGAATGGAGATTTGATAAAAAAGAGCGAAGGTTAGTAGGTAAACATGCTGGCATTGGGTATTTGTTGTATTCTACTATATTACCAGGCAGAGAGAGGGGGTATATTAAGAGTGGGTCTGAGTTTGACATAGTTTTGAGGGCGTTTGATGATGAAAGCTTTGCTGTGGGACTTGCGTCACTTTGGCTTGCTATATATCTTGGTGGGTTTGGGACAAGGGCGAGAAGAGGTGGGGGGAATAT
>JBCNVC010000108.1:0-4343 GCA_039630395.1 Candidatus Kryptonium sp.
AATTGAAAATGAGTTTAAAAATCCAAAATCAAATGATGTAGAGGAAGGAAAGATACTTGTGGCGACGCAAGTTGTTGAAGCATCCTTGGATATTGATGCTGATGTGCTATTTACGGAAATTTGTCCTCTTGATGCTCTCGTTCAAAGGATGGGAAGAGTTTTAAGAAGAATAGGACCAAATTTTGTGTTTGAAGGCGGAAATGGCAGCATTAGAGTTTATAAAGACACATTAAACCGAAAAGATAAAGAGTATGAAATAGATTTATCTGAACCGAATGTTTATTTGATTATATTCAGAAATGGACTTGAATCTGGCAACGGAAGAGTTTATCATAAGGAGCTTATAAGGCTATCTATTGCTTGGTTGTGGAGGTACTCAAAAGGAGATATAAGATTATATTTCGATGAAGATAATAAGATTTATGATAATTTCAGAGAGATTTTCGCATCATTTCAGAATGAAAATGAGACTTCAAAAAGCGGAAAGTCTAAGAAAAAACAAAAGCAGGATGAAGAAGAAATCTCAATAATTCAGAATATAACTGGGGATGACGAGTGGATTAGATCTATTAAAATTCAGGATTTTTCAATGAGTGAATATGGAAAGTATAAAATTGTCAAATTGTTTTATAAATTACTTGACAAAAATGGTGAATATCTTAGCGAGTTCTATAAAACTCTTGAAGTTCTTGAGGCGGGATATGTGCCCGATAGAAAAGAAGAAGCGCAGAGCATTTTTAGAAAAGTTTTTGATGTAAATATAATACCTCAAAATAGACTTGACGATTTCATTAAAGAATTGAAAAATTTTCCAAAAAATAAAAAGTCTACCGAAAAATATTTACACTCAGATTTTAAAGCAAATGTACTTTCAAAGTTCATCGTTTCAGTGCCATATGGTAGATATGCGAAGGACTTAGTTCCAGCATTTGTTATGGTTGAGGGCATGATTGAGAATATAGATGAAAATTTGAAAGGAAAATTAAAGGTGTGGTTGTCCGATGTTTATGTAGGTAAATTAAGTTACGATGAAGAACTTGGGGTAATTGTTGACGATAAATCGGAAATTTGGGTGAACGAGAGGATAATTTAAGAGCAAATGAACATAGCTCAGCGTCTTAAATACACCGGGACACTTGTAAATTATTATTTCGTTTGCAAAAGAAAATTATGGCTTTTTATGCATAATATAAACTTTGAACAGGAATCCGATATGGTTGCGCTTGGAAAGATTATTTCAGAGTATTCTTACGGGCGTAAGGACAAGGAAATTGAAATTGATCAAACGATAGTTATTGATTGGATTGATTTTGAAAACAAAATTATTCACGAGGTTAAGAAATCAGATGCCCTTGAAGAAGCTCATATATGGCAGGTGAAATACTACATATATTATCTTGAAAACAAGGGAATTATTGGGTTTAAAGGCGAAATTAACTATCCGAAGATGCGAAGGAAGGAAATCGTCAGTATATCTGACGAGGATAGAGAAAAATTGAGGTTGGTTCTTGATGATATAAAGAATCTGATTTTATCGGACAAGCCTCCACAGGCGGTTAGAATCTCAGCTTGTAAATTATGCAGTTATTTTCAATTCTGTTGGGTGTGATATGAAGAAGCCACTTTATATATTAAAATCTGGAAGATTAAGAAGGAAGGATAACACTATAGTTTTTGAGCCTTCAACATCTGAATCAGATGAAACGAAGGAGAGGAAGGTTATCCCGATTGAAACGATAGATTCAATTTTTATTTTCAGCGAAGTTGATATGAATACCAAGGCATTTAACTTCCTTTCTCAAAATCAGATACCTGTTCATATCTTTGATTACTACGGACATTATTCTGGGACTTTTGCTCCGAGGGTTGAGTCTATTTCTGGATATGTTGTTGTAAGGCAAGTTGAGTTTTACTTGAATCGTGAATTAAGAATTGAAATTGCAAAAGAGATCGTAAGGTCAGCAGGACATAACATTATTAAGAATTTGAAGTATTATCAAACAAGATACGGTGGACTTGAGGATATTATCAAAGACATTCAAGACATTCTAAATAACATTGATAGTTCCGATAGTGTGGATTCTGTCATGGGAATTGAAGGTCAAATTACGAAGAGGTACTTTGATGCTTGGAATGTCATAATAAAAGCAAATGAAGATGTTTTTAAATTTGAATCTCGTGAGAGAAGACCGCCATCAAATCCTATAAATGCTTTAATTTCGTTTGGTAATTCACTTTTATATTCGGTAGTGCTTGATGAGATTTACAAAACTCAGCTTAATCCAGCGGTAAGTTTCCTTCATGAGCCAGGAACGAGAAGATTTTCTCTAAGTTTGGATCTATCTGAAATTTTCAAACCATTGCTTGTTGATAGGGTTATATTTAGCATGATAAACCATAGGCAGATAAGACCTGAACATTTTGATGAAGATTTAAATTATTCGTATTTAAACGATGCTGGGAGAAAGGTTTTTATTTCCGAATTTGATCAAAAGCTTGATACGACGATTAAGCATCCGAAGTTGAAAAGAAGCGTAAGTTACAGGACATTGATAAGGTTGGAATGTTATAAACTGATAAAGCATATAATTGGCGAGGACAAATACGAAGGATTTAAAATTTGGTGGTAAAGGTTCAAATGTATTACATAATTGTTTACGACATATCTGAAAAGAGGGTGAACAAAGTTTTAAAGTTGATGAGGAGGTATCTTAATTGGGTTCAGAATTCTGTTTTTGAGGGAGAATTAAGCGATGGACAGTTTGAGGAGTTGAAGATAAGATTGAAAAAATTGATAAAATCAGATGAAGACTCAATTTTGATTTATTCAATGGAGAGGAAGTGGATTGGAAGAGAGATTATCGGTTTGGAGAAGGGGGAGGTAAGCAGGATTATTTAGTCGTGGATGGGTATATGAGACGTAAAGTTAACACTTTTTCGTTGCGATTTGAGAAATTTGGAGAATTTTTGAGTTTTTCCCTTAGTCGTGGGCTGTGCATTTTTGCATTTTGCTTTGCGACTTAAATTTAGTGTCAAAAACTTGCGTTTTCGTGCGAAATTTTCTACTTTTATAAAGGTGAGAATCGAACCAGTGTGGAATTTAAACAAGTTTTGGGCTTATCACACTGGGATTGGGGCAGAAGTGAGAATCGAACCAGTGTGGAATTTAAACAATTAAATCAAATTTTAAAGCATCTTTCGGGGGAAAGGTGAGAATCGAACCAGTGTGGAATTTAAACAACCTCTCAACAAGCGTCCTTGGAACTCCCAAAATCGTGAGAATCGAACCAGTGTGGAATTTAAACCATCCTGAACGGGCTAATATAATCAAGCCCTTCAACCGTGAGAATCGAACCAGTGTGGAATTTAAACTAGGAACGGAAATTGAGGTTCATGGTGGGGCAAGAGTGTGAGAATCGAACCAGTGTGGAATTTAAACTTAAAGCCACAGGTAAAGCAATTAAATAAAAAGTCGGTGAGAATCGAACCAGTGTGGAATTTAAACAGCTTTCGGAGGATTATCTTGCCAGGCTCAAGGATTGTGAGAATCGAACCAGTGTGGAATTTAAACGGGTTTCTAAAATGAATAATCATCCAATCTTCAAAAGTGAGAATCGAACCAGTGTGGAATTTAAACAGCAATCAAGATTGCAAGTAAAACAAGCAAGCAAAAGTGAGAATCGAACCAGTGTGGAATTTAAACACTTGCGGGTTAGAATCCAGCCAACACAACGGCGGAGTGAGAATCGAACCAGTGTGGAATTTAAACGAATTCATCGCGCCGCCGTAAAGAACAATTCTATGCGGGTGAGAATCGAACCAGTGTGGAATTTAAACCAAAGCTCTTCTTTCACAGTAATACGCAAATCAAGGTGAGAATCGAACCAGTGTGGAATTTAAACGCTGAAGCGGTCAAAAAGGCAAAGAGTAGGGTTAAGGTGAGAATCGAACCAGTGTGGAATTTAAACCTGTTAACTTGTCTAAATCATAAAAACCTGTTGATATGTGAGAATCGAACCAGTGTGGAATTTAAACCAGCTTTTCTTAAAGCTTGCTCAACTTCGTCAAAGGTGAGAATCGAACCAGTGTGGAATTTAAACTTCTAATTCTGACGACCTTACCACCCTCTCCCTGAGTGAGAATCGAACCAGTGTGGAATTTAAACTTAATTGATTGATTTTTTGCCTTAAAACAATTGCTTGTGAGAATCGAACCAGTGTGGAATTTAAACATTTTTTGCTTAAGATAAGATTCAAAATCATCTGCGTGAGAATCGAACCAGTGTGGAATTTAAACAAAATCAGCGAATCCCGCAAGAAAGAAATTGTTTCTGTGAGAATCGA
>JBCNVC010000109.1:0-4340 GCA_039630395.1 Candidatus Kryptonium sp.
AGGAAATAATACTTTCCCTCATTCACAAGCTTTGCCACAAAGTAAGTCTTATCAACATAATAGTATTCATCTGTTCTAATTACTTCAAAACTCTGTATCCCGATGGTAAACTTTCTCATGAGTTAATATTATATAAATTCTTCACAAAATTAAACAACCTCTGGCTACTTAGGGCAATTTATTTGAGGCTCTATAAGATTTACCTAATTGGACTTCAATCTAAAAGAAGTAACTAATAATTGGTGCTTTGACACATTGGCACTGACATACTGTTGTCAGCAAGTTTGATTATAATACCAATAAAAACTCTAACTTAGAATAGGGTGGTTAAAATGAAAAAGAAATTTGAGAGGATTCTTTACATACTACATAAACTTGATCAAGGAGAGAAGTTAACAACTAAAGATCTTGCGAAAGAGCTTGGAGTGGCTGAGCGAACAGTGTATCGCTATATTAAGGCTCTTATGGAAGCAGATTTTCCCATCTATTATGACCCAGATAAGAAGACATATACTTTTGTGGAGGGATTTTCTCTAAGAAAAGCACTGCTTAATTCAGAAGAGGTAGTTTTTCTTAGTTTAGCTAGAAGGATACTACAAAAACATTTTGGAGATAAAACTGAAGATTACATAAAGAGTATAGTCAAAAAATGTTTAAACACTGAACAATATTACTCAGATTATCCTCTAATTCTCATTCAAGAGCCTCAACTTAAAGCAAGCTTGCCTCTTTCTATTTTTAGAGAGATTTTATCAGCTATTAAAGAGAGAGAATTACTTGAGATAGAATATAGAAAGGAAGATCACTATGAAATAAGGGAGGTTGAACCCTATCATTTATTTTATTCACTGGGATTTTGGTATTTAGGAGCAAGATGTAGGAAAAGCAGAGAGTATCGCACTTTTGCACTTGATAAAATTAAGTCCTTAAAAAGGACTGGGAAATACTTTTTACCAGATGAAGAGGGAATAGTCTCCCCTGAAAAAATAGAAGAAGCCTTTGGACCATATCCAGATGAGTCTAAAAAAGAAGTGGTAATTATTGCCGAGCCAGAGGTTAAAGAGTTCTTCTTAAGGAAAAAGTGGATTAAAGATCAAGAAGTGGAAGAACTTGATGATGGAAGACTAAAGGTGAGCTTTAAGGTTAGAGGGTTAAAGATTTTCAAGCACTGGCTTTATAGTTGGTTACCATTCATCACAATTTTAAAACCAGAAGAATTAAGAAAACAACTAAAATTAGATTTATTAGAGAGTATTGAAAAACATAAATAAAACAGGGAGGTGGCAAGATGGTTGGATTTACAGATGAGCAGATCAAGGAACAATTTAAAAAGGAGGTCACAGAAAAGGATGTAAAAATGGCAGTTGAACGAAGCACTGAGCTTTTAAAAAAGGTAGAAGCAGGCTTTTTAAAGAAAGAATTTGCCAAAATTCAGTTGTTAATTATGATGTTAAATGATTATGTAGATGGAGTATACAAAGAAGTGCCTTGGCATACTATAGTAGCTATCGTGATTATTATTCTTTATATTCTCAATCCATTAGATTTAATACCAGATTTTATTCCTCTGTTGGGTCAACTTGATGATCTTGCGGTTTTATACTTCGGATGGCGCCTCATCTGTGAAGATGTGAAGGAATACGCAAACTGGAAGATAAAGAATACTGGATGCGAAAAGACTTACGAATTATATGAAAAAGCTTTTAGCTAATAGAATACAATGGTTATCATAAAAGATAAAGCAGATGCTCTATTAACTTTACTTATTTTTCTTTTGCCAACACTAATTAGGCAGATATCTACTCCTTTACCATATAAAGACCTCCTTGTTGATCTTCTTCTTTTAACTCTCATTGGTCTTAACTTAATTAATGCTATTACATACAATAAATTTGATCAGACTAAAAGCTCACTCTCAATCATTGGGAGAGCTATCATAAGTTTTATTCTTACAGAAGGAATTGTTTATATTTTCAATAAGCAAATATCCCTTTACTGGGAAATAGCTTTAACCTTGCTAATAATCGGCACTTATATCCATATTGCCAAGCACTTAAGCTCAACTACGGCAAGGCTTGATGGAACTTATAGACTAACTTTGACCTATCAAATAGGAGAAAAACTCTTTCTGTACGGAGCAATTCTCTATGGAGGATTTATTCTGTTTTCAGGTAGGGGTATTTTACTTGCTTTGGAAGTTATTTTTATTGGATGGCTTATGAAAACCTTTTTTAAATTTTTCTCTTCAATGGCGGTCAAAGACCACATTAGGGATCTTATTGAAGTATTCGGAGATAAGGCAAGTAATTATGAAATCCTTTATATACCAGAAAAGGTTCCTAATGCCTTTGCTTTCTTTGCCGGTGATAGAAGGGGGATTGGCATCACAGATGGTTTTGTAAAAAAATTTAATGTAAGTGAGATAAATTTTGCTATAGCCCATGAGTTTGCTCATCATATGAAAAATCATGTTGTTATTAGAATTGCAGCTGAATTAACCCAAAAATTAGGACTTTATCTTTTTAGTATGTTGAAAATTTTTCTTCCAGTTACGATTTTAATCGGTGGTCTATCTCAGATTTTAAAGAAGGCCTATTACAAGGATCGTGAGTATGAAGCAGATGAAGTTGCTTTGGGATTACTCTTGCAAGCGGGATTGAATCCCATAGGAGCCATAACATTTTTTGAGAAAATCATAGCCGAAAGAAAGGAAAAAGGAGGTTTTTTAGAAAAGCTTTTTCATATTTTTCTGGAAGACCACCCTTATTCAGAGGATAGATTGGAAAGATTGAGAAGTCTCATGGAGATGGCAAAAAAGCAAAAATCATAAAGGAGGTTTAGAAGCATGATTCGCTCTTCATTTGGGATTATGCCCCACAAGTATGCAAAAGCTAAGTTATTTAAGTGCGCTAACTGTGGGAAGTTTTTTTATTCTAAAAACTTAGGAGGTGACTCCCCACCAATAATTATGCCCATATCTATGAGTTACTATATGAAGTTAATCAAGGACAAAATTAATAAGAAAGATAGGGAAATAGTAGAAGATGAAAATCTTGATATGGAAGTTGAGAACAAAGAGTCTTCTTTTTTGTTTACTGAGAAGTGCCCAATCTGTAAGACTGGGAAATTGATAAAGATTTGGTGATTTTTTTAATGAGAGGCTATAAAAGGAGGTATGAAAATGGCGATTTTAGATAGGGTGATTGATCTATGGAAAACTTTGGAGAAAATTGCCAAGTCTGAGGAAGTAGCAAATTCTTTAGAGTCACTTTTAGATAGTAGCACAGGAAAGTTGCTTAAATTTTTTGTAAAGGGAAAGCCTGTAACCTTTGCTACATCTCTGGAAAGAGTTTGGAAAGAAGAGTTGAGAAGAGGCATACCAGAGAGAAAAATTTCCGGAGAAACGGGCTTAAAACTCAAGTTTTATCTTTCATCCTTTGATCGTATGGGACAGCCCTTTGATCTTGATAATCTTGTAGAGCCAGTATTTTCAGTGTTGGTTGGTGAAAAAGGATATTTTGGTGGAAGGAGGACAAACATAAAATGGTGGTATGCAAAAAGGGAGATAAGTTCAGGTATTGAGGGTGTTGAAATAGAGTTATGCACTGGCTATTCTTCAAGTGTTATTTCTGGAAGGCAAATTTTGGATGAGGAATTCAGAGAAGCTTTGCCTCAATCACTGAAAAACTCAAGGATTCCTGATTGGCTTAAAGCAATGCAGATAGGACCAATACATGAAGGGGAGAGATTTTCGGTGAATCTTCAGTTTCCAGCCCAAGTTAATATTGGTGAGATTCCTACCGGACCAGTTAAAATCGTAATAGATTCGCTATATCCGATTTTTGGTGGCTCAGAGAGAAGTCCAAATGATTGGAAAGTTGATGAGTTACTGATTGAAAAGAGGGAGACAATAAGGTTTTTAAAGATTAGGGTTTGTGGAAAATAGATTTTTTGGAGTTGGATAAGCTTTGATTGGGTCATGAGCTAAATGAGGAGGCATTAGGTTTTGTTAGAATTTTTAAACTTGCCATATTGTTAGGAGTTTCTAAATTATAATTGAATTAAAACATAAAACAAACAGGAGGTGGTAAGATGGTAAAAGTAAGTTGCAATGTTAATGTAGATCATCCGACCAGGACTGTAACCATTCACGGTCCTGATTCAACACATGGACCAGATAAAAATGCTAAATTTAAGCAAAATACAAGTTCTGGCAATTTTGCTCGAGATGGTGGATGGTTTACAGGGTTGCCTTTAGAGATAGCAGAAAAGATAGCCTCTTTTTATCAAAAAAAGGGTTATAAAATTAAAAAATATAAGTTTTAGTTAAATTCTAACCT
>JBCNVC010000011.1:0-36253 GCA_039630395.1 Candidatus Kryptonium sp.
GAAAAATAAACTTGGTTTTTGAGATGAGGAAACTATTGATTTTTTTCATCTTGACTTCTTTACTTTTCTTTGGATGTAAAAAAGCAGTTGAGCCAGAAGAGGAGCAACAGCAAAAAACCGTTGTTTTAAATGGGCAAGTGCTTGAACAAGCGACAAATTCCCCGGTTAGAAATGCAGTTGTGAGAATTCTAGGTATAACCCCGGCGCTTATAACATATACAGATTCATTGGGAAGATATCAATTTAATTTTCAAATTGAGAATGAAACTGAACTTCAAATTGTAGCATTCAAAGAGGGTTACGAACCCGATACAAGTAAAGTACTGGCTCTTCCGGGAAGAAAAGTTGATGTTCCGGTTTTGATGTTAAAGCGAGTTGTTTCAGAAGTCCCGACGAGCGGTGAGCCGGCAAGTATAGTTCTTGTTTCACAGTCGGCGAAAAATATAGGTGTGAAAGGAAGTGGTTCTGTTGAGACCGCTCAACTTGTTTTTGAAGTTCAGGATTCAAGCGGAAAACCTGTTGACCTTGCTCATTCAGTTGAAGTTAATTTCAGAATTGGTTCAGGACCAGGTGGAGGTGAATTTGTTCATCCTCCGAGAGCCAGAACTGATAGCAAAGGACGTGTAACGGCTAATGTTGTAAGTGGAACGAGAGCGGGTGTTGTCCAAATCGTTGCTGAAGCTATTTCTGGAAATAGAACAATAAGGTCATTACCAGTAGTAATTGTAATTCATGGTGGACTACCAGACTCGGCTCATTTCAGCATTGCTCCAGATAAATTGAATTTCCCCGGATATAACATTTTTGGATTAACTAATAGAATAACTGCCTATGTTGGTGATAAATATGGAAATCCTGTTAAGCCTGGGACTGCGGTGTATTTTACGACGACCGGCGGGATAATTGAGGGTTCGGTTTTGACAGACAACAAAGGACAGGGGAGTGTTAATTTAATTTCAGCTGAGCCAAGACCTGTTCACCCAACTCTTGGTCCAGGTTATGCGGTTGTAACGGCAACCACAGCTGACGAAAATCAACGAACAATAAAAGCTGAAACTATAGTTCTTTTCTCAGGGATACCTCAAATAACAGTCACACCTTTAACATTTGATATACCGAACCTTGGGTCACAGATTTTTAATTATACTGTGAGTGATCAAAATGGAAATCCGTTAGCGGGTGGGACCACGATAAAAGTTTCTATTGATGGTAAAGATATAAAAGCATTGGGAGATCTTGATATAACTTTGCCAGACACTAGGGATAGAAGTTGGACAAGGTTTTCATTCGCAATTCAAGATACAACTGGTGATGATACACCTCGCCCTGTTTTGATTCGTATTTCTACAACTGGACCAAACGGGTCTGCAACTGTTAATATCACTGGAACGGTAAGGTAAACAAAATAAAAATGGAGGCTGATTAAAAATGCCAGAGAAATCAAAGGTTCTTGTTGTTGATGACGAAGAAGCATTGAGATATTTGTTGAGTACGGAACTTGCTGCTGAAGGTTATGAGGTTGAAACTGCTGGCGACGGAGATGAGGCAATTGAAGCAATAAAGAATAAAGATTATGATGTCGTTCTTCTAGATATTAAAATGCCAAGAGTTGATGGGTTTGAAGTGTTAAGGTTTATAAAACAAAACAAGCCAGAAATCAAAGTTATAATGCTGACTGCATATGCCGATGTGAAAAATGCAATTGAAGCTTTAAAACTTGGAGCCTCTGATTTTGTAAGCAAACCATATGATCTTGAAGATATTTTAACCTCAATTAATCGTGCTCTCGGAAGATGAGCTAACCAGCTGAACTTCCCCCCTGGCCGATCTCGCTCGGGATATATCCCGAGGGGATCGGTTTTTTATCTCTAAAATTTAAGAACAATAAATTAAAATGTTTTCTGAAAAACTAATTCAAAAGTTAAAAAACGCAAAATCAGTTGTCGTTCTTACTGGAGCAGGTATTTCGGCGGAAAGCGGCGTCCCAACTTTTAGAGGACAGGAGGGTTTGTGGAAAAAATTCAAACCGGAGGAACTTGCAACTTTTGACGCCTTCATTCGTAATCCTGAACTTGTTTGGGAGTGGTATAATTACAGAAGGAAACTTATTTTGGAAGTTAAACCTAATCCAGGACATTATGCTCTTGTTGAACTTGAAAACATTTTGCCAAACTTTACACTCATAACTCAAAATGTAGATAATCTTCATCGCAGAGCTGGTAGCAAAAATGTAATTGAACTTCATGGAAACATTGAAAGAAATTATTGTATTAAATGTGGCAAAAGATATGATGATGTAAATCTTGCAATTGAGATGAAATCACCGAAGTGTGATTGCGGTGGATTGATAAGACCGGATGTCGTTTGGTTTGGTGAAATGCTTCCGATTGATGCTTGGGATAAAGCGGAGGAATCCGCCTCAAATTGTGATGTTTTTTTCTCGGTTGGAACATCGGGTGTTGTTTATCCAGCTGCTTCGCTTCCTCAAATTGCAAAGAGAAGTGGAGCGTATACCGTCGAAATTAACATAGAAAGAACTGATTTATCTTGGTTTATGGATGAGGTGATAATTGGAAAGTCAGGTGAAGTTTTGCCAGAACTTGTTAAGATATTAAAAGAAAAAATTGACTAGGTAGCTTGACTTGCTTTTCAAGGCTAATATGATTATATTTGGCAAGGAAATTTGAGATTGTTCTTTAACATTTGGGATTCTGGTCCCCTTGCTTTTTAAGGGGTTAAAAGGGAAGTCCGGTGAAAGTCCGGCGCTGCCCCGCAACTGTGATCCCGAGGCAATTAAACTTCGGCAAAGCGCTTGCTGGCGCTAAAGCCACTGTCTCTTATATCAAGAGATGGGAAGGCGAGCCGAAGTTTTCGGGAAAGCCAGGAGACCTGCCAGAATCCCAGCGAATCCAAAACCTCCGAGGGGAGGTTGAGGATTCAAAAACAAGTAAAAAGTTTTTGATCTTCATCAAACCCAACCTTCTCTCGGTTTTTTCTGAGAGTTGGTTGGGTTTTTTGTTTTAAAATTAAATTTTTTGGATTTATGCAATCTGCTTTGGTTTATTTGTTGTTCATATTGACTTTTGAAAATCTTTTCGGACAGGAGTTGACTTTAACAGGTTATGTGTTTGACGAGAATAAAAATCCAGTTGTTAATGCGAACATTGAATTAACGCAAGAAAATTACCGTAGCGGAGCGATAACTGATTCGCTTGGAGTTTTTATGTTAAAAGTTAAGCCAGGCAAAGTTAAAATCTCAATAAAGCACCTTTCATTTAAAGAACTTGATAAAAGTTTCTATGTTTACGCAGATACTTCTATATTCTTCCAATTAACAAGCCGTGTGATAAAGTTTGATGAAATTACAATCTCGGCTACACGGTATCAAAGTAACATTTCCAAGATTTCAAACTTTGTAGAAATAATAGACAGTGAAACTTTTAATAGAACTTCATATACCTCAATTGCTGACATATTAAAAAAAGCAGCATTGGTCTATGTTAGGGATTACGGGGGAACCCCATCTACATTGAAAACTATCTCACTACGCGGGACAGGTTCTGAGCATACCGTGTTTCTTCTGAATGGGGTTAGAATCTCAAGTTATCAAAATGGAGTTCTTGATCTAAGTTTAGTTCCTCTTGATGTAATAGAAAGAATTGAGATTATTCATTCTAATTTGTCATCGCTTTATGGAGCGGATGCAGTTGGGGGAGTTGTTAACATTATCACAAAAACAAAAAGTGACGATTTCGGAGTTAATTTTGGTTTTGATTCATTTGGCTTAAGAAAATTTAATGCGAGGGTTTCCGGTGGAATCAAGAGTTTATCATATCTTTCCTCATTTTCACGGACCTATGGCTCTGGCAATTTTAACTATAAGTATAGGCTTGGAAACGAGTATATAACATTGAAAAGAAAAAATTCACACTTTAGCATATCGGATTTATACTTTGCTATCTCAAATCAAAATTTATCCATTTCAGCACTCTATGTTCGCTCCAATCGTGGAATACCAGCTCAGGTTACTAAGTTTGATCCTATGAGCACAGCGTGGCAATTTGATGAGGATTTGAACATTTCAATTTCAACTTTGAAGACATTTGCTAATTCAGTGTTAAAAGCAACAGTAATGTTCAAGAATTCATATCAACGATATGTTAACAACGATTTAATCATAGCTGGTTCGGGGATTGATAGTTATTTACGAAATTCATTTTATTCAGGGGTTTTGAATTCAATTTTTAAATTTGGCTCTGACTTTATATTGTCCTCTGGTATTGAGACATCTTTCGGAGTGGGCGAGGGAAATTCGTTTCAAAAAGCAAGAAGATTAAATCTTGCTGTTTTCTTAACCGGGGAAAAAGAGTTTAAAATACTAATTTTGCCAAATTTTAGGTTTTATCCTATGTTAAGAAACGATTATTTTTCTGATTTTGGAAATAGGTTCATTTATAAATTGGGTGTTAACTTTGAAGTATCACGAAAGCCATCTTTAAATGTTAAGTTTAGTTATGGTACGGGGTTTAGAGCTCCAACTTTCAACGATCTTTATTGGCATGGCGCAGGGAATAGGGAATTACGACCTGAAAAATCAAAAGGTTATGAGGTTGGCTTTATAACAATTACCGAGTTAAAATCCAAGATCATCAAAGAGATAAAATTTGAGTCCACCTTCTTTGATCTTAACATTGACGATAGAATTGTTTGGTTGCCCTCCAGAGAAAATCAGAGCATATGGAGGCCGATAAACATTGATCGGGTTAGGTCAACTGGCTTTCAAATTTCAGGTGAAATGAACTTGTTTAAATCTTTCTTTATCTCAGGTAATTTTTCCGTGGTCAAAAGCGTTCGCATAAACAAGCGAAGGGAAGACGATGCAACTCATAATAAATTTCTTATTTATATTCCAACATCAAGTGGAAACATCAGAGCTGAATTAAACCTTGATAAAATCTATTTCGTGATTTATGGGAATTATGTTGGGATAAGATATACGACAGAAATGAATGATAGATGGTTACAACCTTACTTTGTCATTGACTTCACGGCGGGGTTGAACATACAAACTCGCTTTGTTAATAGCAAGTTTAAACTGACAGTCAAAAACATCTTTAATGAGAATTACGAAACGATGATTGGATATCCAATGCCATTGAGAAGTTTTATGTTTGAAATTTCTGTTCTAACAAACAATAATAAAAACAAAAAGGAGCAAGGAAAATGAAAAAAATCAAATTCATCTTCGCCTTTTTCTTAACAATATTACTGATTTACAGCGGTTGCAAAAAAAGCGAGCCTGTTACATCTGATGTTCCAGTTTTGAGAGGCGTTTATGTTTTGAATGAAGGTAATTTTGGGAGAAACAATTCAACTTTAAGTTATTATGTTCCTGATTCAAACATTGTCTATGAAGATGTCTTTTCGCGTGTCAATGGAAGAGGGCTCGGCGACACTGGAAATGATATTGTGATTAGCAGCGATGGAAGCAAAGCATACATAGTGGTCAATAACTCTGATAAAATAGAGGTTATTGAAACAAAAACGCATAGATCGCTTGCAACGATCTTGCTTTCGCAAGCAAGCCCTTACAAAATTGCATTACATGGTAACAGAGGATATGTTACGAATTTATACAGAGGTGCAGTGTCTGTAATTGACTTAACAACAAATAGAGTTGTGGTTGATACGATAAAAGTCGGAAGTAATCCAACTGGGATCATCGTCTTTAACAACAAAGTTTATGTCGCAAATTCAGGATTTGGAAATGGAAAAACTGTTTCGGTAATTGATCCATCAACGAACAGAGTTATTAGAACAATAAATGTGGGAGATGGTCCAGATGCTTTTGCTGTTGATCAATCAGGAATATTATGGGTCTTGTGTTATGGTTCCTATGGGGATTGGCAAAATCCAAATGATGATACGGATGGGAAATTATTTGCAATTAATGTCGGCACTGATGTCGTTGTTGATTCAATTTTAATTGGTGGGCATCCATCGCGACTTTTGATCGTTGGTGATTTCGCTTATACAATTAAAAACGGAAACATAGTTAGGATAAACTTGAAAACGAAAGAAAAAAATGAGACCTTTATCCGTGGGAATTTCTACTCAATTGGGTTTGATCCGTTAAATAGACATTTATACTGCTCAGATGCTAAAGATTACGTTCAAAAGGGAGAGGTTTATATTTATGATTTGAATGGTACATTTATTAAAAAATTTCAAGCTGGAATAATACCAAGTTCATTCGCATTTGCATATTGATTTTTTCGGGGGCGGATGCCCCCGAAAAATTTATTTGTTTTTAAATACAGGTTTTCTCTTTTCAAGGAAAGCAGAAGTTCCTTCTTTGAAATCTTCAGTTCCGCAGCATATCCCAAATAAAGTTGCTTCAAGGTGAAGTCCATCGCTAAGAGTTGTCTCATAAGCCATGTTTACTGCCTTGATCCCCATGCGAATAGCAATTTGTGGTTTGGAGGCGAGTGTTTTAGCAAGATCTTCCGCTTCCTTTAAAAGTTCTGATTGTGGGACAACTTTGTTAATAAGCCCCATTTCATAAGCTTCTTTTGCTGTGAATCTTTTCCCTGTTAAAACAAGTTCCATTGCTTTTGTCTTTCCGATGAGTCGTGTTAATCTTTGAGTTCCTCCATATCCAGGGATAATCCCAAGGTCAATTTCTGGTTGACCGAAGACAGCGTTTTCGGAAGCAATTCTGAAGTGGCAAGCCCAAGCTAATTCGCTTCCTCCGCCGAGAGCGTAACCATTAACAGCAGCGATCACAGGTTTGCCTAAGTTTTCAATTAAGTTAAAAACCTCTTGTCCTCTTTCGGCAAACTCACGTCCTGATACAGCATCAAGTTTATTAAGTTCCGCTATATCCGCCCCTGCCACAAAAGCTTTCTCACCAGAGCCAGTTATTATGACAACATAGATATCATTGTCGTTTTTAATTTTTGTAAACACATCTTTTAGCTCAAGCATGGTTTGATTGTTAAGAGCGTTCAACTTTTCAGGTCTGTTGATTGTCACGAAAGCGATATGATCTTTTACTTCAAATAAGATGTTTTGATACATTTTCTCCTCCGAATTCTTTTTATTTTTTACCAGGCAATTTCAACTCTTGATTGATCGCCAAGCATGAATTTATGTACTCTGGGTTTTCCAGTTGCTTCAACTATTTCAACATCGTTTCCAAGTAAACTGCTTTCAATTCTGATTCCGACATTTAAGATTTTGCAGTTTTTCATAATTATGCTGTATTCAACTTCGCTATTTAGAACCAATGTGTTTTCATCAATGGATGTGTACGGACCGATGTAACTTCCTTCTATTATGCAATTTTTACCTATTATTGCTGGACCACGTACAATGCTATTCTTTATTTTTGCACCTTCTTGAAGTATAACTTTGCCCTCAATTTTGGTATGTTGGTCAACTTCAACATTTTCTTCAATTCTTGGTTCAAGTGAATCAAGCACGAGGCGATTGGCTTCAAGCAGATCTTCAGGTTTTCCTGTATCCTTCCACCATCCTGTGATTTCTGCAAATCCGATCTTATAACCTTTTTCAATTAGATAGGTATGTGCATCTGAAATTTCAAGTTCTCCGCGCCAACTTGGTTTTATATTCTTAACGGCTTCAAAGATTGAACTATCATAAAAATAAATTCCAGCAACTGCGTAATTGCTTTTTGGAACCTTGGGCTTTTCTTCAATTCTAATTATCTTGCCATCAACTATTTCAGGAACGCCAAATCTTTGTGGATCTTTTACTTTTGCAAGAGTTAAGAAGCAATTATATTCATTTTTTTCAAATTCCTCAACGAATTTTTTTATTCCGCCAACGAACATATTATCGCCAAGGTAAAAAACGAACTTATCGGATTTAATGAAATCTTCGGCTATCATCACAACATGAGCAAGCCCAAGTGGTGCTTCTTGTGGTATATATGTTATCTTAACATTCCATCTGCTTCCATCACCAATAGCTTTCGGAACTTCATCGCTATCTGCATTGTGAACAATAGCGATTTCTTTTATTCCAGCTTCTGAAATCGTCTCAATAGCATAGTGAAGCATTGGTTTATTTGCTATTGGAATTAGATGCTTATTTTGCGTATGTGTTAGCGGTCTTAACCTCGTTCCCCTTCCACCACTTGCTATAAGTGCCTTCATTTTCTTTCGCTTTTGTTTTGGATGTTAATTTCTTTTGCTTGCTAAAATTTAAGAAAAGTTGGAGTATTTATCAATTAAGCTAAATCACGATTGCGCCAAGATAATTTTGAACGGCTACTTGAAACTTATGATGAAGAAGTTTAGCGGGTAACTGAAATATAATTGCAAAATTATCTTTTTTTGGTTAAATTTTTGAAAGAATTTCACAACGAACATTGAAATCATGATCGTTAAGGTCAGAGACATATGGTTTAGTTATAAGCATGAGCCTGTTCTTAAAAATA
This sequence comes from Candidatus Kryptonium sp., assembly GCA_039630395.1. Classification (GTDB taxonomy): domain Bacteria; phylum Bacteroidota; class Ignavibacteria; order Kryptoniales; family Kryptoniaceae; genus Kryptonium. Next base: position 8,465 of record JBCNVC010000011.1, read on the forward strand.
TAAATTTTGAAATTGCTCAGGGTGAGTTTGTAAGTTTAATTGGTCCAAACGGTTCGGGGAAGACAACACTTTTAAAGATTCTCCTTCGGCTTCTATCGCCAAGCAAAGGAGAAGTGTTAATTTTTAATAAGAACATAAATTCTTATTCGCTGAAGGATTTAGCAAAGATAATTGGTTTTGTTCCACAAGATAACTTTTTTGCTTTTCCTTACACTGTGTTAGAAGTTGTGTTGATGGGGAGAACACCATATCTTGGTGGGATCGGTTTTGAAACAAAAGAAGATATTCAGATAGCGTTTGAAGTAATGGAGTTGACAAATATAAAAAATCTTGCCGACAAACCAGTAACCTCTTTATCATTTGGAGAAAGGCAGATGGTTTTAATCGCACGAGCGCTTGCTCAACAACCGCAGATTATATTGCTTGACGAGCCAAATGCACACCTTGACATTTCGCATCAAATAGAAACATTTTCACTTCTAAAAACACTTGCGATGGAAAGAAATGTGACAGTTATTGCGGTTTCGCATGATTTGAATCTTATTTCATCATATAGTGATAGAGTTATACTTTTATCAAAGGGTGAAATTTACGCCGTTGGGAAACCTGATGTTGTTTTAAATGAAGATAATATAAAAAATGTTTACAACGCAGATGTTCTTATTGATATAAATCCAGCTACTGCAAAGCCGAGAATTACTCTCTTGCCGGATAAAATCGGGCAATTCACGGATAAATTAAAAAACCAAAAGGAGCGGAGAAGATGAACGCTTTTGAGCTCATCCAGAAGCACGGACATGAACAGGTTGTATATTGTTATGATGACTCAACTGGGTTAAAAGCTATAATTGCAGTTCACAACACTGTTCTTGGTCCTGGGCTTGGTGGTGTCAGAATGTGGAAGTATGAAAGCGAAGAAGAAGCGCTTGTTGATGTCCTTCGCCTTTCAAAGGCAATGACCTATAAAGCAGCGGTTGCGGGTCTTAATCTTGGGGGTGGAAAGGCGGTTATAATAGGTGATCCGCAAACGCAAAGAAATGAGGCGCTTTTTAGAGCGTTTGGGAGATTTGTGCAAAGCTTAGGTGGTAGGTATATAACCGCTGAAGATGTTGGAACCGATGAAAAAGTTATGGAATGGATTTATTCTGAAACAAAATTCGTCACGGGTATCCCAGAGTCGCTTGGAGGGAGTGGAAACCCTGCGCCAGTTACAGCTTACGGAGTTTATGTTGGAATTAAAGCGTGTGTTAAAGAAGTTTACGGAAATGAAACGCTCGCTGGAAAGAAAATCGCAATACAAGGAGCTGGACAAGTTGGAAGGTTCTTATGTCATCATCTTGCAAAAGACGGAGCAAAGATTTATATAACCGACATAATCCCTGAAAAAGTTAAACAATGTGTTAATGAGTATAACGCGGAGTTTGTTGAACCAGAAAAGATCTATGATGTGGATGCAGATATTTTCGCACCGTGCGCGCTCGGAGGAATAGTGAATGATGAAACAATACCTCGTTTTAAGTTCAAAATTATCGCTGGTGGGGCAAACAATCAATTGCTTGATGAAGATAAGCATGCTAAAATGCTCATGGAGCGAGGAATTCTCTATGCGCCTGACTATGTTATAAATGCGGGTGGTTTGATAAATGTTGGAAGGGAAGTTGAGGGTTATAGCAAAGAGCACGCGATGAAAAAAGCAGAAGGAATCTACGACACCTTGATGAAGGTTTTTGAGATTTCAAAGAAGGAAAATATCCCAACACATGTTGCTTCAGCAAGGCTTGCGGAAGAAAGAATCATGAGCGCTTTAAGAATCAAAAAAATTTCACTTGATACTACGAAAGCTTCACTTGAAAAGCGATATCACAGATAAACTTAAACCCGCTCCTTTATAGGAGCGGGCTTTTAAAACAATACAAGGGATTGCATATAGAAAAAGAACTACCAAATAGCAAATCTGAAGAAGTGTCTTTCAAACGCAGGTTAATTCGCGAAAGAGTTTTGCAAATGCTCTATGCTTATGAGATTTCTGGAAATTCACCTGAATTTATACTTTCTGATCTATTTTCTGAGTTTCAATCTGACAAGGAAAATTACGAGTTTGGCAAGAGTTTATTTTTAAGTGTTATAGAGCATATTGATGAGCTTGATAGGATAATTGCAAGTAAGATAATAAATTGGGAAGTTGACAGACTCGCTTTAATTGACAAGATAGCCTTGCGAATAGGTGTTTGTGAGCTGAAGTATTTCCCTGAAATTCCACCGAAAGTATCCATAAACGAAGCAATCGAGCTTGCAAAAAAATTTAGCACGGAAAGAAGCGGGAAATTTGTCAATGGTGTCCTTGATGCAATTTACAACGAGCTTAAAGAAACAGGACAACTTAAGAAATATGGAAGGGGATTAATTGATAAGAGTTTGAGAAAAGAAGAGGATTAAGGGTGGGGAAAAGGTTCAAAATTTTCATTTGGACACTTTTTGATTTCGCAAATACATCTTTTTCTGTTTTAATTTTAACAACTGCGTATTCGGTTTATTTCAAGGAAATTGTGGTTGAAAATTCTGAAATCGGCGATTTTCTCTGGGGGCTTGCTTTTAGCATTTCAATGCTGATTGTCGCTTTTATATCGCCATTTCTCGGGGCAATTGCAGATCACAGTTCAAATAAAAAATTTTTTCTGTTCATTTTCACATATCTTTGTATTATTTCAACAGGTTTAATGTTTTTCGTTGAGCATGGTGATGTTCTTTTGGGGATGATTTTATTGATATTTGCAAACATTGGGTTTGAAGCAGGGCTTGTTTTTTATGACGCATTTCTTCCAGAGATAACCAGCGAGAGAAGCTACGGAAGGGTTTCGGGTTATGGTTTCGCAATGGGATATATTGGTTCATTTATATCTTTACTTATTGCCTTTCCATTTTTAAGAGGAGAGTTCACACCTGAAAATATGATCAATGTAAGGTTGACCTTCGTTATAACATCGTTGTTTTTCTTACTTTTTTCACTTCCATTTTTCGTAGTTATAAAAGAAAAGAAAACGATCTCGCCAGGGAAAATTTCTTATTTTAAAATTGGAATTGATCGAGTGAAATCAACATTTCAGAACGCGGCGAGATATAAAAACATTGGGAGATTTTTACTTTCTTACTTTATTTACGCTGATGGAATCAATACCGTAATAATCTTTGCCTCAATTTTCGCACGAAATACTCTTAATTTTTCACTTGTGGAGATATTAACATTTTTCCTTTCCGTTCAATCAACCGCCGTGCTTGGCTCCGTGATATTTGGTGTAATTGCGGATAGCATTGGGCAGAAGAAAACATTAAGTATAACTCTTCTAATGTGGATCGCAACTTCTGTGGGAGCATATTTTTGCAACGATAAGATAAGTTTTTATATAATTGGGTTCATCGCTGGAGCTGCTATGGGTTCCTCGCAATCAACAAGTAGAAGCTTGATGTCAAAGATAATTCCACCTGAAAAGAAAACAGAGTTTTTTGGATTTTATTCATTTTTTGGAAAGTCTTCAGCAATACTTGGTCCACTTGTCTTCGGGCTTGTTTCATCAATTACGGGAAGCCAAAGAATAGCGGTTATATCAGTTGCTCTTTTTTTCATCGTCGGTTTATTTCTTCTACAAAAAGTAAAAGAAGAAAAATTTAGTGGTTAATTGCGATACACGGGAATCTCTATGGACAACTTTTTGAATGCGTTGGGGGAAATGTCATATTATTGAGAATATGCGCTTATTTCACCAATTATGAATGGTTTTTCCCCAATGGATCTTAATTCATTTACAATTTTATCTACATCATTTTTGTCAACAATTAGAATCAAGCCAACTCCAAGATTAAATGTTCGTCGCATATCTTCCTCGGGGACATCCCCAAGTTTTTGAATGAGGTTAAAAATGGGTGGTCTTTCCCACGAATTCCAATCAATTTTGATGGTTAATTCCTTTGGAACAACTCTTTTTGTGTTTCCAATGATACCGCCACCTGTTATATGCGACATTGCAAGGATTTCAAATTTGTCAAGAAGTTTTGAGATGGGCTTGAGGTATGAACGGTGAATTTTAAGAAGTTCTTCTGCAAGAGTTGTGTTAAGTTCAGGTATGAATTCATCTAATTTGAATTTTTCAAGTAAAACAGCTCTTGCAAGTGAATATCCATTTGTGTGAAGCCCGCTTGAAGGAAGCGCAATAAGAATATCTCCGTTTTTAACTTTGTCTCCTTTGATTATTTTTTCTTTTTCAACGATCCCAACGATTGTTCCAGCAAGATCGTATTCACCCTCAGAGTAGAAGTTTGGCATTTCTGCGGTTTCTCCACCAATTAAAGCACAATTGTTCTCTTCACATGCCTTCGCAAGACCATAAATTACTTGCTCAGCTACTTGAACATTTAACTTCCCGGTTGCGAAATAATCAAGGAAAAAAAGAGGTCTTGCGCCACATACAAGGATATCATTTACGCAGTGATTTACTAGGTCTTGTCCAACAGTGTCATGTCTGTTGGTAAGAAAGGCAATTTTGAGTTTTGTGCCAACCCCGTCTGTGCTTGAAACGAGAACCGGATGTTTATATTCTTCAAATTTTGCATCATAGAAAGCGCCGAATAAGCCAATATCGGTTAGAACTCTTTGATTAAAAGTTTTTCTCACAAATGGTTTTATTTTTTCTATAAGAGATTCTGCAGAGTCAATATCTACTCCAACGCTTTTGTAGGTTTTCATAGTTCTGAAAATTTATTTTAAAACAAAAAAGCCCGACCTAATGGTCGGGCTTTGAAAATTATAGTCCAAATCTTTCGTAATTAATTCGTATATACTGTTGCCACTTTTCTGGGACCTCGGCTTCTGGGAAAATTGCCTCAACTGGACATTCTGGTTGACAAGCGCCACAATCAATGCATTCTTGTGGATGGATATAAAGTTGCATTTTCTTTTCTCTCATCTCTTTCAAATGCTCTTCATTCGTGACATCATAGCCTTCTGGACCATAGATGCAATTAACTGGACAAACTTGGACGCAGGCGGTGTCGCAGACACCAACGCAAGGCTCTGCAATAATGTACGCCATTGAGGTTCTCCTAATTTTGTTTTTAAGTTTGCAAACGAAATTTAAGAATAGAAAACTTTTTAAAAATTGACTTTTGTCAAATTATTGTGATTTTATTTCCGTCCAAAATCTATCAAGAAGTTTCGTAACAGGACCAAGGTCTTTCATCAGCTCAAAATTTTTTAGAGTTTCTTCATCTGGATATCTTTTATTTGTTAGATATTTTGGATTAATAAGTTTTTTTGCTGAATCGTTAACGGTAGCATAGCCAGAAAACTCACTTACTTTTGCGCTAATTTCTGGTTTGAGAAGGAAATTTATAAAAGCGTGTGCGTTTTCAATGTTTTTTGCTGATTTTGGAATTGCAAGATTATCAATCCATAAAGTTCCGCCCTCTCGGGGGAGAACATAAACTATATTTGAGTCATATTCCGAAGCCTTAACAAGTTGCCCGCTCCATCCGTGAGCGATCCATACATCTCCAGATAAAATAGCTTGATCAAAGCCGGAGCTATTATATTGTTTGACGAGCTTCTTCTGTTGCATTAAAAGTTCTTTTGCCTTCATAAGAATTACTGTATCAATCTCGTTAATTGAATATCCAAGAAACTTTAATGCAACTGCAAAACACTCACGCATATCATCAAGCATTAAAATTTTAGCACTGTATTTGCTATCAAAAAGAACCGCCCATGACTCCGGTAGATTAGCAATTTTATCTTTTCTATATGCAAAGCCGGTTGTTCCCCAGAAAAATGGAACTGTGAATCTGTTTTGTGGATCGTATTCAAGATTTAAAAATCGCTTATTTATGTTCTTGATATTTGGGATTTTGCTTTTGTCTATTTCTTGTAAAAGATTTTGATGAATGAGTATTTGAGCCATGTAATCAGATGGCATGACAACATCATACTGGCTAACGCCGGTTTGTAGTTTTTCAAGCAAAACCTCGTTTGAATCGTAAGTATCAAGGTTAATTTTAATACCTGTTGTCTTTTCAAATTCCTCTATAACATCCCTCGGTAGATAATCTGACCAAATATAGACATTTACTACGCTTTCATTTTTTGCGCAAGATACAAGAGAAAGCGAAAGAATTATCAAAAATGCCGTAAATAAAATTTTATCCTTCATTTTGACATCAATAATTTTTGTGATAAAATTATCGCTGTGGTTGTAGTTATTAATATGATCGTCGAGATGGCGTTTATCTCAGGTGTTACATTCGTTTTCAACATTGAATAAATTTGAATTGGAAGTGTTGTTGAACCGACACCAGCGACGAAAGATGTAATAAGATAATCATCAATTGAAAGCGTAAATACGATAAGTGCTGATGAAATTATCGCAGGTAAAAGAAGTGGAAGAGTGACTCTTTTGAAAACTTCAAATTCATTTGCTCCGAGGTCAAGCGCTGATTCCTCAATTTCCTTTTCAATGTTTTGTAATCTTGCTAAGACGATCAAGATAACATATGAAATGCTAAAAACAATATGAGCAATTATGACGGTCGTAAATCCAAGCGTGATCTTAAGGAAGCCGAAAAAACTTAGCAAAGCTCCAGCAAGAACAATTTCGGGAATTATGATCGGAAGATAGATCAAGATTTTAAAACTTTCCTTCAATTTGAAATCAAATTTTCTTAACCCAACAGCCCCGAGCGTTCCAAATATAGTTGAAATCAAAGTCGATGCAAAAGCGATAATCAAGCTATTTTTCAAAGAGCTTAACAAAACTTTATTGTTAAATAGATTTACATACCACTGAAATGTGAAACCTTCCCAAATTGTTGTCCACTTTGATTTGTTAAACGATAAAATGATCAAAACAAAGATCGGGAAATATAGAAAGGCATAAGCGATTATTGTGTAAATTTTCAAAAGTAAATTACCTTTCACTTTTCCTTTTGGCGACTTGTTTTACGGTTTCATTGATCCAGTTTAAGATATGATTCAGATCCATCAATAATTGGAAGTGCTATGATTTCAGGGACGGAATTTTATGCATCTCTTTTACACGTTTTACAAGCCTCCGAAAATACTTCTTTTTTCGTTTTGATCACAATTAATGATTCAAAATCATCTTCAATTTTGTTTTGCCAGAAGTAAATTGAGTTGACTTTTTCTATGATGTTGCAGCAAGCTGCGAGCTTTTCTTCAATGAGTGTTTTTGATATCTTTCTCGCTTCTATCACATTCGGTGTGGTTATAAAAACGACGATGTAATTTGTCATAGTTCTACAAATAAGTTTTTGTTTTTAAGATATAAAGTTGGAGTGAGAAGTTCAAGCTTTTTAAATTTTGCTGGCTTTTACCTGCAAAATAGTTGTTTTTTAAACACTTCATGTTTAAATTTGAATGAGTTAAAAATAAAAAATTAAGTTCGGAGGAAAAAATGACAGTCAGAGTTGCAATTAATGGATTTGGAAGAATTGGACGACTTGTCTTTAGAGCTGCGGTCCAAAATAATGTAGATGCTCTTGAATTTGTCGCGATAAACGATATTACTGACACAAAAACCCTCGCGCACCTTTTAAAGTACGACTCCATTCATCGTCGCTTTCCTGGAACTGTTGAGTATACCGATAGCGAATTAATTGTGAATGGCAAAAAAATTAAAGTTCTCGCCGTTAAAGATCCAAGCCAATTGCCTTGGAAGGATTTAGGAGTTGATATTGTAATTGAATCAACAGGAGTTTTTACGAAGAAAGCCGATGCCGAAAAACACATTCAAGCTGGAGCGAAGAAGGTCATAATTACAGCACCTGCGGACGGAGTAGAAAAAACAATTGTCATTGGAGTAAACGATCACATTTTAACTCCGGATGATACGATTGTTTCAAATGCCTCTTGCACAACAAATTGTCTTGCTCCGATGGTTAAAGTTTTGCACGATAATTTCAAGGTTAGAAAGGGTTTGATGACGACAGTTCACGCTTATACAAACGATCAACGAGTTCTCGATCTACCACATAAAGATTTAAGAAGGGCAAGGGCAGCAGGAATGTCAATAATTCCGACGACAACGGGTGCAGCTAAAGCGGTTGGCAAGGTTATTCCAGAGTTGAATGGTAAACTTCATGGCTTTGCTCTTCGCGTTCCGGTTCCAGATGGCTCTGTTACAGATTTCGTAGCTGAGCTTGATAGAGAAGTCACAGTTGAAGAAGTAAACAGGGCATTTAAAGAAGCAAGCGAGACCTATTTAAAGGGAATTCTTGAATATACTGAAGATGAGATTGTTTCAAGCGATATAATTGGAAATCCGCATTCCTGTATTTTCGATGCTAAATCAACGATGGTCATGGGTGGAAATCTTGTTAAAGTCATTGGATGGTATGATAATGAATGGGGTTATTCTGTCAGAGTTGTTGACCTTACGTTGAAGATGGCAAACATGATGAGAGATTAATTCTTAGTTCAAGTCCCACTCCCGGATTATCGCGGGGGTGGGTTGATGATTGTTTAAATTTTTATAAAATAAGGGGATTTGTGATGCTTTTCATTTTAATTCTTCTACTCGTAAGTTTCACATCTGCACAGAACGCAAATGATGTGATTAATAAAGCAATTGAAGCAGTTGAGATAAATGATAAAAAAATAGAAGGTCTTTCCGGTGAATTTAAACTCAAGGTTTTGATGAATTACGATATGAGCGTAAGAAAGGGGAATTATGAATTTCTGTATGATGTTAAGTTTGAAAACGGGGAAATAAAGGAAAGGAAACTGACATCAATTCCCGAAAAAGCTGATTCGCAGAGCATAGCAGTAGCAAAACGAATTGAACGGGTAAGGCAGGGCGAAGATTTAAAAATTAAAAATCTTATCTTCCCATTCCTCAGATGGGCTGAAAACTCATCGGATAAAAAAATAAATTTCAAACTAAAAGGAAGTGAAAAACTAAACGGCAAGGATTGTTATATCATAACAGTTGATTTTAAAGTTAAAAACGACAGCATAAGTTCCAGTGGCGATGGCAAAATCTGGGTTGAAAAAGATAACTATTTCCCAATAAGATGTGAATATGATGTGACATACGAATCAAAACGAGCAGGTAAAAATCAGAGCAAACAATTTCTTGACATTGCAAATCATGGGGATTTTTACCTCCCGATAAGGAATGAAATTCAGTTTTTCCCAAGGGTTTTGCTATTGAAACTCGGAACTATTAAAATAGTTTACGAAACAAGTAAATTCACATTCAAAAAATAAAAGAAGCAAAGCCACATGAAAAAAGTAACAATTGATGACATTAATCTTAAGGGAAAAAAAGTCCTCGTAAGAGTTGATTTCAATGTTCCAATTGAAAACGGAAAAGTTTCAGATGATACAAGAATAAGAGAAGCACTTCCAACAATAAGAAAAATTATTTCTGATGGTGGAAAAGCAATTTTAATGAGCCATCTTGGAAGACCAAAAGGAGTTGATCCAAAATATAGTTTGAAACCAGTTGCAGAACATTTATCGAATTTATTAGGTATGTCGGTAAAATTTGCACCTGATTGTATTGGAGAAGAAGTTAGAAAAATGGTTGAGGAAATGAAGGAAGGGGAGGTTCTTTTACTTGAAAATGTAAGATTTCATCCTGAGGAGGAAAAAAATGATGAGAATTTTGCACGGGAGCTTGCTTCAATTGCAGATGTTTATATAAATGACGCGTTTGGTAGTGCACATAGAGCACATGCTTCAACTGAAGGTGTCGCAAGGTTTGTGAAGGAAACGGCAATTGGTTATTTGATGCAAAAAGAGGTTGAATATCTCTCCAAAGCAATTTCAAATCCTGAGAAGCCATATGTTGCAATTCTTGGTGGAGCAAAAGTTTCAGATAAAATCCAGGTGATCAAGAACTTGATGGATAAGGTTGATGCTTTTTTGATTGGTGGGGGGATGGCGAACACATTTTTGAAAGCTAAAGGTTATGAGGTCGGAAAATCGCTCGTTGAAGAAGATAAACTTGATCTTGCAAGAGAAATTCTAAATGAGGCACAGAAAAGAAATGTTAAATTTGTTCTGCCCATTGACTGTGTTATCGCAGATAAATTTGCAAATGATGCAAGTTTTGAAACTGTTTCTGTTGATAAAGTCAAGCCTGATTGGATGATACTTGATATTGGACCGGAGACGATCAAAGCGTTTTATGAGGTTATTAAAGAAGCGAAAACCGTTGTGTGGAATGGTCCGATGGGAGTTTTTGAGTTTGATAATTTTGCAAAAGGAACTTTTGAAATTGCGAAGTTCCTTGCTGAAATAACGCAAAAGGGTGCGGTGACGATAGTTGGTGGCGGAGATTCGGCCTCTGCGATTGCGAAAGCAGGACTTTCTGATAAAGTTTCGCATGTTTCAACTGGAGGTGGCGCATCACTTGAATTTTTGGAAGGAAAAGTTTTACCTGGAATAGCTGCGATAAGAGATAAATAATCAATAAATCTGATTCTTACTTTTTTGTATTGTTAAATTCGCGATGCCCTTGATCTTTGGGGCTTGCTTGGGAATTATTTTTAATTTTGCGAATAGCGTTATATATTTTAGCAAAATATAAAATTGAGCCCATAGATGAGTTATAGGTATTACAGACCAAGTTTATTCGGTGGTTTTAGATTTTTTCCCCCGGCAATAAAGTATTTTATCATTATAAATGTCGCTATTTACCTTTTGCTTGTAATATTTGGATTGAATTTCAGAGTTGCTGGCGTTCCGCTTTATCTTTATGTTTACAGATATTTCGCTTTAAATCCATTTGGCGATGGGTTTCAGGTGTGGCAGTTAATAACCTATATGTTTATTCATGATCCAAAGGGGATTTTTCATATTCTTTTCAACATGTTAATGTTGTGGATGTTTGGGACCGAAATAGAGAACCTTTGGGGAACGAGAAGATTTTTAGCTTATTACTTTACATCTGGGGTTGGTGCTGGAATTGCTCATTTAATTTTTGCACCACTTTTTGGGCAAATAGGTCCGGTTGTTGGAGCTTCGGGTGCTATTTATGGAGTTATGATTGCGTTTGCGGTGATGTTTCCCGATAGATATATTTTCCTTTATTTTTTGATCCCGATTCCAGCGAGAATTTTCGTTGCAATTCTCGTCTTCTTTGATTTAATAATGGGTGTTTTTGGAAGCGATGGAGTAGCGCATTTCGCTCACCTTGGAGGTGCGGTGGTTGGATTTATTTATATAAAATTAATGTATGCTGGATTTGATTTAAGACGATTTGTTCCGAGCATAAAGCTTCCGAGATTTAAAAGCAAAGCAAGGAAAAAATATCTTCTCGTTGACGATGAGATTATCACGCAAGAACAAATTGATGAGATACTTGATAAGATAAGTCAATACGGCTATGATAGTTTGACAGAGCGTGAGAAGAAAATTCTCTATGAAGCGAGTAAAAAATTACGTTAAAACAAAGGAAATAACTTTTTTATGATAAATAGAAGAAAATCCAGAAAAATTTATGTTGGAAATGTTCCAGTTGGTGGAGATGCACCGATCTCAGTACAATCAATGACGAAGACAAAAACAGAAGATGTAAAAGCGACGCTTAAGCAAATTTATCAACTTGCTGAAGCAGGTTGTGATATCGTTCGTGTTGCAGTTCCGGATAAAGAAGCAGCCGAGGCGTTACCTGAAATCGTTAAAGGTTCTCCTATCCCCGTCGTTGCTGATATTCACTTCAACCATATTTTTGCTTTAAAAGCAATAGAAGCAGGTGTTGCAAAGGTTAGAATAAATCCTGGAAATATAGGTTCAAAGGAAAGAATTAAGCAGGTTTTAAAAGCAGCGAAAGAGAGAGGTATCCCAATTAGAATTGGAGTTAACTCTGGTTCGCTTGAAAAAGATTTATTAGATAAATACGGCTATCCAACTGCTGAAGCACTTTTTGAAAGCGCAATGCGCCATGTCGAAATATGTGAAGAATTTGGATTTTCGGACATTGTGATATCTGTTAAATCAACTGATGTTCGTTTGATGATAGAAGCAAATAGATTGATAGCAAGTAAAACTGATTATCCGCTTCATCTTGGTGTAACTGAGGCAGGACCATTTTTCAGTGGAACGATAAAATCTGCAGTTGGTATTGGCACATTGCTTGCGGAGGGTATTGGAGATACGATAAGGGTATCTTTAACTGATGATCCAATTAAAGAAGTTGAAGTTGGTAGGGAAATTTTACGCTCGCTTGGGCTTGCCACAAGAAATGTTGAAATAATTGCTTGTCCAACTTGCGGACGCCTTGAAGTTGATCTTTTTAAGATCGTGAATGAACTTCAAGAAAAGTTGAAAAATGTTAAAAAACCAGTTAAAGTGGCCATTCTTGGTTGTGTCGTAAATGGTCCAGGTGAAGCAAGTGAGGCAGATATCGGCGTTGCTTGTGGTAAGGGAGTAGGGATATTGTACCGAAATGGTGAAGTTGTAAGAAGGGTTAAAGAGCAAGAAATCGTTCAAGCAGTTGTTGAAGAAGTTGAAAAGTTTAATCCGGATGGGAGATAATTTTGAAGTTTTGAATTTAATTGATTAAATTTAGATTTGTTTTTGAAAGATTTCTTAGTCTGCAGGCTTTTGTAACAAAAATTAATCAAGGTTGGGAAAAATGTCAGAAAATAAATTTCCGTTTCCTGGTATTCCAACGACATCTGATGGAGCTGGAGCAGTCGTATGGGTCGAAACACATATAAGTCAAGGTGCCTGCGCATATCCTATAACATCTTCAACTACAATGGGACAGGGCTTTCAAGCGGAAGTTGCAAATGGAAAAAGAAATCTTTGGGGTGAGAAACTATTCTTCTTTGAACCTGAATCAGAACATAGTTCGGCTTCCGTTTGCGAAGGATTTGCAGCAGCTGGAGGAAGGATAACTAACTTTACATCGGGACAGGGATTAATTTTAATGAAAGAGGTTCTCTACACAATAGCTGGAAAAAGATTACCTGTCGTGTTTCATATAGGTGCAAGAGCTCTTACTTCACATTCTTTAAATGTGCATGCTGGTCATGATGATGTGATGGGGGTTGCAGATTGTGGCTGGGGAATAATTTTTGCAAGAAATGTTCAAGAAGTTGCAGATCTGACGCTTATAGCACATCGCGCAGCTGAAAATTCTGAGACTCCGTTTATGATGGTGCAAGATGGTTTTCTTACCACGCACACGATTGAAAATGTCCTTTTACCAGAACCAGAATTGATGAAGCAGTTTATTGAAGATCCGAATAAAAAGCTTAAAAATTTAATGAATCCATATTTCCCATTGATGGCAGGTGTTGTCCAGAATCAGGACAGTTATATGAAAGGTAAAATCGCTCAAAGATATTATTACGAAAAGGTCCCCGGCGCAATAAAAGAAGCAATGGAGACATATTATAAATTAACAGGAAGAAAATATGACTTCATAGATGCTTATAAAGTTGAAGACGCAGAATATGTTGTGATTGGTATGGGAACATTTATGGAAACTGCAATGGCAACGGTTGACTATTTGAGGGAAGTTGAAGGGTTGAAAGTTGGGGCTTTGACTGTAACTGTTTTTGCTCCTTTCCCAGGAAAGGAAATAGTGAACGCACTAAAACATGTTAAGGCATTTGCGGTTCTTGAAAGAATGGATAATCCGCTTGCTCAATCAAATCCACTTACAATGGCTATAAAAGCATCTTTCGCAGATGCTTTTATAGGTTCAAGAGGTTATCCGAAAATAGATAGAATACCGAGAATTTTCTCAGGAGCCGGTGGACTTGGAAGCAGGGATGTTAGACCTGGTGATTTCATCGCTATTTTCAAAAATATGATGAGAAATGATGGCAAAGAGAAAGAATTTTTCGTCGTCGGAATAAAACATGAACTTGCTCTTGAAAGGGAATATGATCCAGATGTTAGACCAGTTGGAGCTTTTTCAATGCGTGGTCATTCGGTCGGAGGTTATGGTTCTGTTACGACAAATAAAATCATAGCAACCTTGCTTGAAGACATATTTAAACTGCAAGTGCAAGCATATCCAAAGTATGGCTCTGAAAAGAAAGGATTGCCAACGACTTATTATCTAACAGCGGCTAAAGAAAAAATAAGAACTCATTGTGAGCTTACACATGTTGAATTTGTTCCGATGAACGATGTTAATGCCTTCAACCTTGGGAACCCACTTGCTGGATTGAGCGAAGGAGGAATGATTTTTATTCAAAGTGATAAAACAAATCCAGATGATGTTTGGCGTGAAATTCCATCATATGCTAAGAAAATCATTAAGGATAAGAAAATAAAAGTCTATTTCCTTGATACTGTTAAGATAGCTCGTGAAGTTGCACCAACGCCAGATTTAGAGCAAAGAATGCAAGGAATTGTCTTGCTTGGTATCTTTTTGAGAATCACACCATTTAAAGAACAATTGGACTAAGCGGAAGAAGAATTGTTTAAAGGAGTTGAAAAAATCGGTTAGAAAGTTTTGGTAAGCGTGGAGAAAATGTCGTTGCAGCAAATATTGAGGCAGTGAAGCGTGGATATTATGAAGTTATGGAAGTTCCAAGAGAGCTAATTGAAGCGACTGAGGTAAAAGCGGAATTTGAAATTTAAACAAAATTCGGGAGATACAAATGGAAGATAGAGAAAAAAATTTTCAGGTTGAGAAAAATCCAATAAATGGTGAAGAAGCATACAAGGATATTGTAGATATTGAATACTTTAACGAAGTTGTTGTTGGAGCCTACAATAAAGGAATAGCTGAGGAAGAATTACCAGCGGATATTTACACCGCAAGAAGTTTGATACCAGCTGCGACAGGAGCTTTAAGAGATTTCAGTTATATTGCTCCGGAAATACCACTTTTTAATGCTGACAATTGTGTTGGATGTATGGAATGCGTAACAGAATGTCCAGATACCGCAATACTCGGTAAAGTCGTCCCGGAGTCAAGGCTTGAGGAGGAACTTCAAAAAGTCCAAGATCCAGTTAAGAGAGAGCACTTTCGTAAACAATTTGCGAAGACGACTAAATATTATGATGTTCCAAAGAAGAAGGGAATTGAGCCAGGTTTGTTTATGATAGCTATTGATCCGACAAAGTGTAAAGGCTGTGCTGAGTGTGTAGCAGCTTGTGGAGATCACAATGCTTTGCAAATGGTTAAAAAGACGAATGAAAATTTAAAAGTATACAAAGAAACCTTTAACTTTTACAGCAAACTTCCTGAAACACCTAAGGAATATATTCAAGATAAGGTTTTAGCTGATATGATGCTTGCTGGTAGATCTCTTCTTTATGTTGGTGGAGCTGGTTCATGCATGGGTTGTGGTGAGGCAACAGCTATAAGAATGATGCTTGCTGCGACAGGTTTTGTGTATGGACCTGAAAACATTGGAATTGTTGCAGCGACTGGATGTAATACTGTTTATTCTTCAACATATCCATACAATCCATTTAGAGTGCCTTGGATAAATTCTCTTTTTGAGAATGCTCCCGCTCTTGCAATAGGTATAAGAGCAAGGTGGGATCAAATGGGCTGGAAACATAAAAGATTATGGGTTATAGGTGGAGACGGTGCAATGTATGATATAGGTTTTCAGTCACTTTCAAGAATGCTTGCATCAGGAATGGATATAAAAGTTCTTGTCCTTGATACTCAAGTTTATTCAAATACAGGTGGACAATCTTCTACTTCAAGCTATCTTGGGCAAGATACGAAGCTTTCCGCACATGGTAAGGAAATTAAAGGTAAATCCGAAAGAAGAAAGGAACTTGCTCAAATTGTGATGATGCATCCAGATGTTTTCGTTGCTCAAACAACCGCAGCGCATATAAATCATTTTTACCGTTCCATTATCTCTGCAAATGAGTATCCGGGTCCGGCAGTAGTCATAGTTTATACGACTTGCCAACCAGAACACGGGGTTGGTGACGATATGGCGATGCATCAAGCTAAACTGGCCGTTGAATCAAGAGCCTTCCCACTTTTAATCTATGACCCGCGAAAGGGAGAAACAATAAAAGAAAGATTAAGTCTGCAAGGTAACCCAGCTCCTAAGGATGATTGGTATGTGCATCCAAAGACGGGCGAAGTGATTGATTTTATCTATTTCGCAAGAACTGAGGGAAGATTTGCAAAACATTTTGATAAAGACAGTAATCCTGATGAAATTCTATTACAAGCTCAGGAAGATAGATTGAAAAACTGGCGATTGCTCCAAGAACTTGCGGGATTGAGGTAATAATCTCAAAACCAAAATTTTATGCTTTTGAATTGAAAATTTATTCGCTATTAGCAAAGTTGGATTTTTGATTTGATTTTTTGAGATGAATAGATTAATTTTTAAAAATTTTTTTACCTCACTATACGAGTTTGTTGAAATGAACAGGGAGGATAACAATCCCGCAAAATTTGTGACCCTGATTGCATTTATGTTAATGCTTGTTTTTCTGATTGTCGCAATTGATAATAAAACAGCAAGATTTGTGCTTGGCTTAGCTTTGTTGATTACCTTAACTTTGTTTTTAACCACGATGGTTCTGATAAAAA
The DNA here is from genome assembly GCA_039630395.1 of Candidatus Kryptonium sp. Taxonomy (GTDB): domain Bacteria; phylum Bacteroidota; class Ignavibacteria; order Kryptoniales; family Kryptoniaceae; genus Kryptonium. The sequence goes on from JBCNVC010000011.1 coordinate 25,015, forward strand.
GGAAAAAACTTTACGATAAAGAAGGAACTTATGTAGAGAAATCAAAACTTCAACCAGTGGACGAGGGATTTATAATTAAGAAACCTGATCATAGTTTGAATCACTCAAGTGAAAAATTAAGCCCAAGGGAAGAATTTAGAGAACTTCTGCGCAAGATTCTATTGCTAATTAAGAATAATATCGTTGCTGATTCTGTTGCTTTTTATTGGGCAAATGAAGATAAAAAACAGATGGTTTTAGAAGAAGGTATAACGGAGCTCGAATTCAATTTCGTTAAGAGATATAATTGGGATGATGACGCTTTAAGTTTGGTTGCTAAAACTGGCGTACACAAGGTGATTGGAGATATCAATTCATCTGCGGGAGGAGATGTTATAAAATATCAAAATCCCAAGGTAGGTAGCAAATCTCTGCTTGTTTATCCAGTTTCATATAGAAATAAAATTGTCGGTGTTGTTGTTTTAGATTCCCGTCAAGCACAAACATTTAGCGATGACGATGTAGCAAATGTTTCTCTTTTTTCTGAATTGATCACAGGTTTAATTGAAAATTATAGCACAAAGCTTGATTTTTATTATAAAGCGAAAATTCTTGAAGTTGTTAGCGGATTTGAGAAAAATAAACTTGATGAATTGTTTTCCAAAATTCAAAACTTTGCAATAAAAGTTTTAGATTGTTCTGCTGTTGCGGTTGTGCAATTTGAGAATGAAAAATGGGTCGTTGCCTTTGAGTATTCTAAACTTGGGAAATATATAAATGTTGGAACGGAAGTTAAAATTGAAGGGACACTCGTTGGTGAGGTCATATCAAGTGGAATACCTAGGATAATTCCCTCTACAAGGACACAGGGAAAAGTTTTTAGATTCACTGATACCGAGAAAATTACTCTCGAATCGTCAATTGCAGTTGTTCCAATAAGGTATGGAAGAAAATGTTATGGAGCTATGATTTTTGAGCATCCGAAGCAAAACTTTTTCTCATCATATAGCGATATAGAAAAAATTGAAAAACTTGCCTCTGCGGTTGGAATATTGTTTGAAATTGAAAATCTTAGCGAGATTGTAGAAAATTATTTCATCTACGACGAGGATACATCGTTAATGAAGAAAAACTATTTTTATTTGCGACTTGACGATGAAATTGATAGGAAAGCAAAGCATGGTGGGGATCTTTCTCTTGTTTTAATACATATTGATAACATTGATTATGTTGAGTCAACTTACGGTGAAGAGTCTGCCAAAATCGTTATGCCGTATATTGCAGATATCGTTCGTAAACATTTAAATAGGTATGATCTTGCCGGGAAGCTTGACGAAAATCTCATCGGTGTAGCACTTGTTGAAACCGAAGCAAATAACGCATATATATGGGCAGAAAAGTTAAGAAAATTTATATCAAATCAAGGAATAAAATTTAACGACAAAAGCTTTAGTGTGACTATAACTGCTGTGGTCTCAGTATGGGATGGAGAAAGAAATGCTGAGGAATTTGTTGAGAAAGTTAGAAAAAATCTATTGAAAATTGTTCAAACCAGCGAAAATATTGTAAGAATTTGTTAAAAACAAAATTCATAGATAACATGGCAAAAAAAGTAGCCTCATTTGCTGACAAAGTGGCAAAAGATGCTAAAAAAGTTATTGAGACATGCCCAAAATGTAATGCGCCAATTCAAATAGCACAGCTTGTTGTCTCAAAAAGAAACGATGAAACAGGAAATTGGCGCTACAGTAAAAGATCTGTAAAAATCTGCAAATGTAATGAAAAAGAAGTATACGCAATGTAAAAAACAGGAACATTTTGTAGCAAAGATAAGTTATTATATCTTTGAACAATAAAATTCAGGTGTAGAATGATATTGGGTAAAGTAGTTGGAACGGTATGGGCAACTAAAAAAGATGAGAGTTTAACCGGTTTGAAATTTCAAATCGTAAAGCATGTTGATCTTGATTACAATGTTAAGGACAATTTTTTAATAGCTGTTGATAGTGTCGGTGCAGGCATCGGTGAAATTGTTCTCGTCGCCACTGGTAGCTCAGCTAGGCTTACTGCTGTGACGAAAAATAAACCGGTTGATGCAGTGATAATGGCTATTGTTGATAAACTTGATGTTGTTGTTGATTAAAAATTCAGTAGCGAAATTTTGTATGTTTATTGCAAAAGTGATAGGGACTGTGTGGTCAACTATTAAAGATAAGAGTTTGCAAGGATATAAATTGCAGATAATTCAACCTTTAAATGCAAAAGGTGATAAAGTTGGAAATCCAATTATGGCTGTAGATACGATAGGAGCTGGTCCAGGGGAAATTGTAATGTATATAACTGCTCGTGAAGCGGTCATACCAATGGGTGTTAAAGAAGCACCTGTTGATGCTTCAATTGTTGGGATAGTTGAGAAAATAGATTTATTTAAATAAAAACAAAATTTAAAGTTGAATCAAAAGTATGGTGAGAATCACCAAGACAATTACAAATCGTGAGAGTATTTCAATTGATAAGTATCTTCAGGAAATAGGTAAATATGAACTTCTTACACCCGAGGAGGAGATTGAACTTGCCAGAAAAGCAAAGCAAGGTGATGAAAAAGCTCTTGAAAAATTAATTCAAGCGAATCTTCGCTTTGTCGTTAGTGTCGCAAAACAATACCAAAATCAAGGGCTCCCTCTTGGAGACCTTATAAATGAAGGAAATCTTGGACTAATAAAAGCAGCAAAGAGGTTTGATGAAACCAGAGGTTTTAAATTTATTTCTTATGCTGTTTGGTGGATAAGACAGTCAATTTTGCAGGCGCTTGCAGAACAGTCAAGAATAGTGCGTTTGCCTTTGAATAGGGTTGGGGCTTTGAACAAAATTGGTAAAAAACTTAGCCAACTTGAACAAGAATTTGAACGAGAACCAAGCGCAAATGAGATCGCAGAGGAGCTTGATATGAGCGTTTATGAGGTTGCTGATACGCTGAAAATTTCAGGGAGACATATTTCAATGGACGCGCCATTTGTTCAAGGAGAAGATAATAAACTTCTTGACATTATGCCTAACGAAAATGATCCGATGCCTGACCACGGACTTATGTACGAATCGTTGAAAAAAGATATTGAAGAAGCACTTAGCACACTTGATCCAAGGGAGAGGGAAGTTGTTAAACTTTATTTTGGGATCGGATATGACCATCCTCTTACACTTGAGGAAATAGGTGAGAAATTTAAACTCACTCGTGAAAGAGTAAGACAGATTAAAGAAAAAGCCATCCGAAAACTCAGACACCATTCCAGAAGCAAAGTTCTTAGATCTTATCTGGGTTGATTCTATTTCCTTAATCCCGACCTTCTTTGGGTCGGGATTTTTTGTTCTTTTTAAGAACAAAGCATGTAAAGAAGTGAAAATTTTTATTTTGATTTGTTTCCTTATGCTTTCCTGCTCTTCAACTGTGCGATATTCAACCGCTGAGATCCAGGAAGTTTCAGAAGATGGCATAATAAAAGAAATTGAAAAAGAGAACGATATTAATGTTAATCCGTCGGATGTTTCTGATTTAGCTTATTCGGAAATTCAAAAAGCGATAGTTCGTGAGATCTTAAACTATATTGGAATACCATACAAAAGGGGTGGGGACGGAAGTGATGGTATTGATTGCTCTGCTTTTGTGATGATTGTCTTTAAAAATGTTTTTGGAATTGTTTTGCCAAGATCATCTTTTGAGCAATTTAAACTCGGTAAGATGGTAAAAAGCATTGACTCTTTGAAAGTTGGTGATCTTTTATTTTTTAACACCACTGGAAGAACCGCATCTCATGTTGGAATTTACATTGGAAATGGATTATTCGCTCACGCAAGTGTAAATGAAGGAGTAACTATCTCTTCAATTTACAGCACATATTACCGCAAAAGGTTCAACGGAGCTAAAAGAATAATTGAGGTAAATTGATACTGAAGGTTGAAAATCTTTCAACTTATTTTTTCCTTGAAGATAGAACAATAAAAGCTGTTGATGACATATCATTTGAGATTCACGAAGGTGAGATAGTTGCACTTATCGGCGAATCAGGTAGTGGAAAAAGCGTCACCGCTCTTTCTATTGTTAAGCTAATAGAGCCTCCTGGAAAAATTGTAAGTGGTAAGGTTTTTTGGAGAGATAAAATTGATATTTTGAAATTGAGTGAAGAGGAACTGAAAAATATAAGAGGTAATGAAATTAGCTTAATTTTTCAAGATGTTACGAATTCTTTAAATCCAGTTTTAACTGTCGGAAGGCAGGTTGGAGAGGTGTTTGAAGCAAAAATGGGAATTACTAGGAAAGGCGCAAAGTTAAAGGTTATTGAGCTTTTCGAAAGAATTGGGATAAAAGAGCCTGAGAAGGTTTACGATCTTTATCCACATCAGCTTTCGGGAGGGTTAAAGCAGAGAATTTTAATAGCAATGGCTTTTGCACCGAAGCCAAAACTCATTATTGCAGATGAACCAACCTCATTCGTTGACGCTGTAACGCAGATACAAATTCTTGAATTAATTAAATCTTTTCAAGTTGAGAATAAAACATCAATCCTTCTAATAACTCACAATTTTGGTGTTGTAAGCGAAATAGCGAATCGCGTTTATATAATGCGTAGGGGGAAAATTATTGAAGAAGGGAAGACTTTTGATGTTTTATCAAAGCCGAAACATCCATATACACGAAATTTGATTGAGTCAGCAAAGTTTTTATCCCTTTGAGATGTAAATTATTTAACCACGGTGACATCGCCAGAGGATAATTTGATTTTTCTTGAATTTTCATCCTCAAGCACTAAAAATCCCAGCTCGTCAATGTCAATTACTTTCCCAGTTATGGTTTTTCCTGATTGTATCACCGTGATTTTTTCTCCAATCATTTTGCATCTAATTTTCCATTTTTTAATGACCGATGAAAAATCCCTGCTTTTGTTAAGCTCCTCATAATCAATTTCAATTTGACGAAGTATGTCTTTAAGTAGTTCAACTCTATCGTAAATTTTACCCGTTGAGAGATATAGCGAAGTTGCATATTCTTGGATTTCCTTTGGGAATTCACTCTGATTTACATTTATCTCGATGCCCAGAACGACAAAATCACCTTTTCAACTGTTATTGATTCCATTGATTCCCGCAAAATTTTCTATCATCTATTAATAGATCATTTGGCCATTTTGTTACAATTTTAGTTATGTTTTTCAACTGCTGATGCTACTGAGTTTTGCAAATAAGAAGGGAAGAATGGAAAATTTTTCCAATGGGATTTGAGGTCATAGATGATAATTGACATCAGTATGTTTTGCCCTGGCTCTGCTTTCCATATTCTCCCAAATCTTCCACGCCCATGCGATTGATAGTCAGCAATTACGATAGTGCCTTCTGGTTCATCTCTTTCTGCAATTTTTTTGGCATAATCCATTGTTGATTTTATGCTTTTAAAGAAGAAAATCCTTCTGCCAAAAATTTTGGTCCCAAGATTTTGAGATATGCTTTTTTCATTAAATTCCATAGGCGGGTGAAGAATTTACTTGGTTTGTAATACAAATACGCCTGCCCAGTTGGGTGGAGGTGGTGTTTCTTTGAAATATAAACAGCGTTGAATATATAATTTACTGGCATAGTCATTTGGGTTAACCTCAAGCGCTTGTGTGAATTTTTCTATTGCCTTATCCCATTCCATCGCTCTGTAAAGTTCAAGTCCTGTATGGTATATTTCAATAAATCTCTTCAAGTTTTCAGGCAAAGTATCATTTGCTAATCCGATTAGCTCATAAACTCTTACTGGTTCCGTTTTACCTTTCACAACAAGAAGATCAAGCTCTCGTACAATAAATTTATCTTTAACCTTATTATAAGTTGCTTCACCTATCATAATGCTTGTTCCATATTCCTTGTTGGCTCCTTCAAGGCGTGATGCAAGATTTACATCATCTCCAACCACTGTGTAATTAAATTTAACTTTTGAGCCCATGTTTCCGATAATTACTCTTCCAGTATTAATTCCAATTCTCATTTTTATCTCTGGTCTTTTAAGTTTTTTCCATCTCTCTCGCAATTCTCTTAATTTTTCTTGCATTTCAAGAGCAGTGATGCAGGCATTATAAGCATGATTTTCATCTGGCACAGGGGCACCCCAGAAAGCCATTATAGCGTCGCCAATATATTTGTCTATAGTTCCCTTGTTTTTAAATATTATAAGCGATAACTCATCAAGCAACTCATTCAAAAGCGTGACTAATTCATGCGGTGTTAATTTCTCACTCATTGATGTGAAACCTTGAATATCGCTGAACATGATAGTAAGCTCCCTTTCTTCACCGCCCAATGCCATAAGATCTGGATTTTCAATTAGCTTTTCTACAACTGATGCATCAACATACTTCTCAAACATGCTTCTTATTTGTTGCTTTTGCTTGTTCTCTCTAAATGTTAGAAAGCTGACAGATGATATATAGCAAAGCAAAATGCTTAATGTTGGTTCAGCATTGTAAAACCATCTCAAAAGTTGAGTAAAGGATAAAAATGAAAAAGCGAAATAACCGATCAAAATCGCAACTGTCAAAATTAAACTATTATGAAACTTCGTTATAAATCCCGAGATACCAACTATCATAGTTAGAACTATCATTATTAAAATCTGAATCCTCCAACTGACAGGTCGTATGAAATTTTGTGAGACAATTGTATTGAAAACATTTGCGTGGATGAAAACATTTGGGGCTTTCTCTGAGAAAGGATTTGGCCCGAGATCACCGAGAGAACGAGCTGTTGGTCCGATTATTACAATAGCATTTTTAAACTGCGAAAAAAATTCAGCGTCTCCTTTCAAACCTGCTTCAATTACCTTGTAAAGGGGAACTTGTCTAAAAATTGTATCAGGGCCAGCGTAATTTACGAAAAGCTCTGATTTCAAACTCGTCGGTATTTGAAGATCTCCAAAATCATAAACAATTTCATTTCTCTTTTTTATGATGTTAACTTTTTTATAGTCGATCCCAAGATATTCAAAAGCTAAAACTGCTCCAAGCGATGGATAAATTTTTCCAGCGTATTCAACAAAGAGTGGGACACGCCTTTGAACGCCATCAAATGGATCAGGTAAAATTGCAACATGTCCAATTCCAGATGAAACTTCAACAAGTTCATCAAAAGATTTACCAGCAAATGTAACAGAGCGATGGAAGTATCTTTTTAATTCAGGTTGAATCGAAACGCCCCATTGATTTACTTTATAGTGAACCAAACTATCAATGTAGAAATCCACTTCTTCATCACTTATTCCGGATGGACGGTATGGTCCAACTGCGAGGAAAACATTTGAATGTGCAGCGGAATAGACAAGAAGCTTATTGAAATCTTCGTCGACTTGCTTATTAAGGAAAAGGTCTATCCCAATGGCTTTAACGCCAGCTTCGGTCAAATAATAAATTGCTTGTGCGGTGATGTTATGTGGGATAGGGTAACCGAAATCAATAAGTTCCCTTTCGTCAATTTTAACGATAATTAAATTTGGGTTGGGGAGAATTGAACCGCGCGCCTTAAACATCATATCAAGTGATTTGTATTCAAGTGCTTTGAAGATATCACCGAATATATCAGTTTTAAAAAACAGAATGCTTAAAATTATCGAAATAGTTGCGAAGAGAATGCCGAAAGGAGCATATTGAATTCTTTTCTTCTGAAGAAGCCTCATCAGTTCTTGATTAAAATTTTGAAAATCCACCTAAAAATTTAAACTTAACCGTTCAAAACTCAAAATAGAAACGGTAATTAGAACTTCCAGTAGAGTAATGCTTTGACTGTTTGGAGCTGTGTTGGATCAGCTCCTCGTCTTCCTCCGAATACGAAAACATTTTGACCTTTTTCAAAAATTTCTTCTCTTTTATATTCTTTCCCTTTTTTCGTCTGCTGTGTTGCTGTTTTTGAAGCCTCTTCAATTAATTTTTTCAATTCTTCTTTTGAAACTTGTTTCTTTGATGCATCTTTCTTTTCAGCTGCCACTTCTCCAAGTTCTCTTAATATATCTTCAATACCAAGTACTTCATAAGCTTTTTGTGGAGAATCAAATTTGGATATTGCAAGCTCAAAAAATTGTTTAGATGTTTCAGTGTCGTCGTTAAGATAAAGAAGAAGCCCTATGTTTAAATATACACCTCCATCGTTTGGATCAAGCTCGGTGCTCTTTTTGTAAAACTCATAGGCTTTCTGAGGTTCGTTTTTAAGAAAATATATATTTCCAAGTGAATTATATGTAACAGCGTTTGAAAATTTTGAGATAAATTTTTCAGCGTCATCGTATTTATCAAATAGCACAAAGATCTGCGCAAGTTTATTCATTGAAATTTCATCCCCCTTATTAGCAAGAGATCTTACAACATCATTTAGCGTTTGTTTATAAATTTCCGCAAATTGGGTGATGTCATTTTGTGTGTTTGATGTGACAGCGGAAAGATTAGGTTTTACTTGAGGTTTTGAAAGTCCTTCTACATTTACTGGTGGAAAGTTCTTCCATCCCTTGTGTATATCAATTATGTAAACATTTCCAGATTTAATTATCCCTGCCGCTGGATCAGGGGTGATTTTATTAGCTCCACCGAGTTTGTAATACTGTTCTGCTCCGGTTTTCCAAGCCGTTGCAAATGGCTCATTTATAAGTGTCGTTTCAATTGGAATCCAAACGCTACCATTATAAATTATGTAATCGTAAGGGTTAAAACTGACAAGATGAGCATTTTTTCGTGGTATGCCCGTATCAAACATTAAAAATATATGATCTGAAGTTAAAATAAAAGCGCTACTTATACCAATGCTTTCTAACAGAGAGGCAAGTAAAATTGCGTGGTCATCGCAATCGCCAGTTTTGTAATAAAGAAGTTCTCTGGGGAAGTAAACATTATCAAGTATTTCATTGCCAGCAACTTTCCAAGGATCGGTTACATATTTTATTCCGTATGTACGGACAGCGTTATAAATAACCATAGCGTTGAAGATGTTTCTCGGTAAATCAGGATTTTGTAAATTTATTGAGCCAAGGATAACTCTTGCAAACTCTTTTACAACCTCATCGCTTGGTGTTACAAACGAGGAAACGGACTCAGGAATTCGCCAAGAGATCGCATTTCGGTTATAAATTATAACTGGTTTAGACAAACTTCGTTCTTGAACTTTTCCAGCAACTGTGTAGCTAATTTTTGCCTGAGCCTGTGAGGTTAGATTTTCACTTAATTTTAAAAGTGCTGAGATGTCAAGAGTCACGGGAACTGCAATTTGTTGTTTTGAAGTTGGCTTTATCGCTGGTACAACAACTTCGCTTGGGATTTTCATAAAGTCTGGGATTAGAACCGATACTTTCACATTTCTTATTTCGTTCCTTGATGGGTTCTCAATTGTGATTTGACCGATCGGATTATATGCGTAAAAGTTATATTGAGATGGAAATATCGGAAGGATTGAGAAATCTGTTATATCAAGGGATGCTTCGCCAATCGTCGTTTTTGCTTCGGATTCTTTTTCTGGAGGAGATAGGGTTATTCTTTTCGGGGTGAATTTAACAAGTTTTAATTTTCTATAATCCGCAAGTTCTTTTCTGAATTGGTTTTCTCCGGAAATAAGGGCATCAAAAACTAAAACATTGGTATCAAAAAACTTATATTTTAAAGCTTTGAGCGATGGAAGAGATTTTTGAAGTTCGGATTCAATTTGAAGAGCTCTGTCTTGGGATATGCATAAATAGCAATTTCAATCTTTTTAACTTGCTCTTCTTCTTTTAGTCTTTCCTTAATCTTTGATACGACATTTTTTGATACTTTGCTCGCAAGTGATCTAAAGAGGGAATTAACAGCCCCCCTTTTATCTTGCGCAAATTTTCTATCGCTTGCTGTAATTGAAGCAATAAGCTCACCTGTATCTGTATAGATGACTTTAATATCAACTTGTCCTGTATATTTATGTTGTTTTACATCATAGAACTCCGACTCACCCCCATATTCTGCTGTGGCATAACCTAAAATTATAATTTCAGCACCGAAGCGATTTTCGTATTCCCTTGCTTTTTCGGGATTTCCTTGAGCTTGCTGGAGTTCGCTAGCTCTTATATTTGAAAAAATCTGGTAGTCAATGATTTTAAAACCTTCTTTCAACAGTTCATTTTCAATGGCTGCGGAAATTGTTCTCGTTCCGGTAAAATTTCCATCAACTATTTCATCAATCACAACCATGACTTCCGGTTGTGTCATGCGCTTGACTGCTCTTTCAAGATCTTGTGAAATAAGTAAGGAAATGAAAAATATGAAGAAGGTTATAGTAAATAAAAGTTTCCTCATAATTGACCTTCTGTTAGTTTTTTATCCACCATAATTTTAATGAATTCAAAAACAAATATCAAGCCCCCAATGTAAAGTTGTGGTTTAGATCAAAATAAAAAAGGCGACCTGAAGGTCGCCTTTTCTTGTTTAGTTATTTTCGCTACTGCGACATCTATCGCAAATCCCAAAGATATCAATCTTCACGAATTTAATTTCAAAATTCTTTCCTTCAAGATATGAATCAATATTTAATCCAACACCATGAGCAGGCAGGTCATAAACAGAATTACATTTCAAACAAATAAAATGATAGTGCGGTTCAAGATTGGCATCATATCTTGCACTTGACGAACCTTGTATCGTTACTTCACGAATCAATCCTTCGTCTTTGAGGAGATTTAAATTTCTATAAACGGTTCCAAGGCTTATATTGGGTATCACCTTTCTAACCTGATCATATATCCAATCAGCAGTTGGATGAATATCGGTGCTTTGGAGGATCCTCAAAATCGCCTCTCTTTGCTTACTTCCTCTACGATTAGCCATTTTTAAAAGCCTCCAAAATTTTTAATTTGATTCAAAATCCTTGATCATTTCCTTTCTCGTATCATCTTTTATTACTGCCGATGCTTTGTAATTTGGATGATCGACGATTATTTTTATTTCATTATCAAAATTTTTCAGATCTTCAATTTGCTCAGGTGTAAATTTAAATTTCACAAAGTGAACTGCACTTATTCTATCTTCCTTGCTGTGCCCTTCTTCAAATTCAGCATAGATTTTATGCTTATCGCCTATTTGTAAATAAACATGATTACCTCTGTCAAGTCCTATAAAGCTATCAAGCACGGGGCGCAGAAGTTGGGGATCATCAACCTCAATAAATAGAGTTGCGCTAAGTTCATTTTTCTCTGGTATTAATTCGTTATAAGTGTCAACTTCAAATTTAA
>JBCNVC010000011.1:36350-46705 GCA_039630395.1 Candidatus Kryptonium sp.
AGTTTCGTAATCGTTCAATAAATTAGAGATCATAGTTTTAGCATCTGGATATTCACCTGGATGTTCTTTTAAGCGTGTGAGTTCAAGAAATTCTTTCAATGTCGCAACAGTGTTTCCACCTAATGTGCGAATTCTTTCGGCGATATCATCAATATATTCATTTAATTCTTCGTATAATTTTTGGAAAAATTTATGAAGTTCATAGAATTGTGTTCCTATGACATTCCAATGATAATTTCTCGCTTTTGTATAAAGCACATATTCATCAGCAAGCAAGGTGCTTAAAATTTTAACAACGCCGTTTAAGTTTTGTTCCGTTATTCCAATATTTGGCTTCATGGCTTTTCTCTTTGTTTTGTTTTTATTTTTCGTTTAAACCGTACGCATTGTAAAGTATTTGAACAGGGTGCAAACCTTTTTTCCCGGTTCCTTTTTCAATTTGCAATTGCGCGAGGGTACAATCAGATGAAACAACGACTTTGGCTTCGGTTCCGTTTTGATTTATTTTGTCGAAAATAGGTTTACCGACCTTTAAGGACATTTCAAAAAACTCTTTTTTCATGCTCCAAGTTCCATCATGACCAGAACAACGCTGAATCATTTCAACTTCTGTCCCTGGTATCAACTCAAGCAAATCTCTTGACTTATAACCGATATTTTGTGCCTTGAGATGGCAGGGAAGATGATAAATGATCTTGCCTTGCGGATTCTTAAAATCGGTTTTTAATTTTCCTTCTCTATGAAGTTTCATCAGATATTCAGAAATATCATATGTGCGCTGAGCGATTAACTTAGCATCTTCATCATCTGGAAGAAGCATCGTATACTCCTGCTTTAGCATATAACTGCAAGTAGGCGCTGGTATAACAATATCGTAACCCTGTTTGACATAATTAATAAGAGATTTAACATTAAACTTTGCATTTTTAATGGCTGAATCAATATCTCCACCATCAAGAAACGGCATCCCACAACATTTTTGCTCTGGAACAACAACTTCAACATTGTTATGTTCGAGGACTTTTACAATTGCTTTTCCGAGTTCAGGTTCATTGTAATTAACAGTGCAAGTGTAAAACAAAACAACCTTAGCGGTTTTTTCATCTCTCTTTCCGTTTTGTCTTGAGTATTTCTTGAACCATTTTTCAAATGTTTCGCTATGATATTCAGGTAAGTTTCTTTCTCTGTGAATTCCAAGTGTTTTTTCCATTAAAACTCTGCTTACCTTAAGGCGATTTGCTAAATTAATTAAACCTGCAAATTTGCTTCCAAGTTTTCCAATTAAATCTGCTTGTCCGAGAATTTTATCACGCAGTGGAATTCCTTCTTTTTTAGCTCTTACTGCCTTTGCTCTTAACATCAATCTTGGGAAGTCAAGCTCATAGTGATGCGGTGGGGTATAGGGGCACTTTGGAAAGCAAAGCTTACAGTCATAGCAAAGTTCAACAACTTTATAATAATCTTGTTTTTTAAGATCGTCAAGATTGTCCGTTTCGTCAATTTTTTGAAATAAAAACTCAAACGACGGACAAAGGTTATAGCAAAGTCGGCATCCATTACAAATATCAAAGATACGATACATTTCTTTAAATAGAGCTTCCTCATCCCAGAATTTGGGGTCTTTTAAATTAAAAACCATGTGCTTAAACCTTTTGTTTGTTTATAATAAGAAAATTAAAACCGGGGCACAACGCCCCGGGGAAATTAAAAATTACTTGCTACCAATTAGGCTTTCAAGAGCTTTTTGGAATCTTCCTGCATGGGATTTTTCAGCACGGGCAAGTGTCTCAAACCACTCTGCGATATCATCAAATCCTTCCTCACGAGCTGTCCTTGCAAATCCAGGATACATTTCTGTGAACTCGTAGGTCTCACCAGCAATTGCTGACTTAAGATTTGAGATCGTATCACCGACCGGTTCTCCTGTAACTGGGTCACCAGCTCCATACTGTCTCAAGAAATCAAAATGTCCAAAGGCGTGTCCAGTTTCGCCTTCTGCAGTATCTCTGAAAACACCAGCAATGTCAGGATAACCTTCAATATCTGCTTGACGGGCGAAGTAAAGATAACGACGATTTGCCTGGGATTCCCCAGCAAAACCATGCTTGAGATTTTCAAGCGTTTTAGTTCCTGCAAGTGATTTCGGCATAGTTAACTCCTCATTTTTTATTTTTAATGATAATGATTATTATTTGCATTTATAATATATAATTTTAAAAGTAATTTGTCAAGTTTTCGAAGATTAGAATTTATTAATTTCAAAGAGCAGGGGCTTTTTAATAAAGCCCCCGCTTATGAAAATTTATTTTGAATCTTTAAGAAGTTTGCGAAGGACGGTTTGCATGATCCCACCATTGGAATAGTATTCAACTTCAACAGGGGTATCAAGGCGAGCAATGACCTCAAAAGTTTTTATAGTACCATCAGGTGCCTTAGCAGTAACCTTTAGCATTTTACGGGGATAAAGGTTTTCGGATATACCTTCAATTGTAAATTCTTCAAATCCGCTTAATCCGAGGGTTTCTCGGTTTTCTCCATCTTTGAATTGAAGTGGTAAAACTCCCATACCAACCAAATTGCTTCTATGAATTCTCTCGAAACTCTCGGCGATAACTGCTTTAACTCCAAGCAGATATGTACCTTTTGCAGCCCAGTCGCGAGAGCTTCCAGTTCCATATTCTTTTCCAGCAATTATTATTAATGGATAATTTTCTTTTTTGTAGCGCATCGCGGCATCATAAATAAACATCTTTTCACCAGTTGGAACATACACAGTCAAACCACCTTCTACACCGGGAAGCATCAGATTTTTTATTCTAACATTTCCAAAAGTTCCACGCATCATAACTTCATGGGCTCCTCTTCTTGCACCAAAGGTGTTAAATTCAGATTTTGGAACACCTCGTTCAATTAAGTATTTACCAGCGGGACTATTTTCGGAAATTGAGCCAGCTGGTGATATGTGATCTGTAGTGATTGAATCACCGAAGACAGCAAGACAATATGCGTTTGTGATATCTTTTAGTGGTTCAGGTTCTAATGTTAAGTTTTCAAAGAAAGGTGGATTCTGAATATAGGTTGAATTTGGAGACCATTCAAAAAGTTCACTTTCAGTTATTGGGATCTCCTTCCAATATTCGTTTCCTTCAAAAACATCTGCGTATTTTTTCTTGAAAAGTTTTGAGTTAAGAACTTTATTAATTGTCTCTTTGATTTCGTTTTGACTTGGCCAAATATCTTTCAAAAATACAGGATTTCCATTTGGATCGTAGCCGATAGGTTCGCTGTTGAAGTCAATATCAATTTTTCCAGCTATTGCATAAGCGACAACAAGTATTGGCGATGCTAAATAATTTGCTTTTACAAGTGGATGTACTCGTGCTTCAAAGTTTCGGTTTCCACTCAATACAGCACAGACGATCAAATTATTTTCTGTAATTGCTTTTGAAACCGGTTCTGGCAAGGGACCACTATTTCCGATGCAAGTTGTGCATCCGTAACCAACAAGATGGAATCCGAGTGCTTCAAGGTATGGCATCAAACCGGCTTGCTTAAGATATTCGGTTACAATTCTTGATCCAGGAGCTAAACTTGTCTTTACATACGGTTTGGTCGTTAGTCCTTTTTCAACAGCCTTTTTCGCGAGGAGTCCAGCACCAATTAAAACTGTCGGATTTGATGTGTTTGTGCACGATGTTATTGCGGAGATCACAACGGAACCGTGTGAGATTTCAGCTTTTTGATTACGGATTAAAATTTCAACCGTTTTTCCTGCTTCTCCGTTAACTTTATAATTTTCTTTCAGTATTTTTTCAAAATGGGGCTTTACATCGCGTAATAAAACTTTATCTTGTGGACGGCTTGGACCAGCAAGCGTTGGTTCAATTTGACTCATATCAACTTCAACTACATCTGTATATTCTGGCTCTGGGGAATCATCGTATCTGAAAAGATGTTGTTCTTTTGCATAAGCTTCAACTATTGGTGCTAATTTTTCGCGTCCTGTTAATTTCAAGTAGTTAATTGTTTCGTCATCTATTGGGAAAAATCCGCAAGTTGCGCCATATTCAGGTGCCATGTTGGCTATTGTAGATCTATCAGCGACGGAGAGTTTTGATACGCCAGGTCCAAAAAACTCAACAAATTTTTCAACAACTCCTTTCTTACGCAGTATATTTGTGATCGTTAAGACAAGGTCTGTTGCAGTTGCTCCTTCTGGCAGTTCTCCTGTTAATTTTACTCCAATTACTTCAGGGATGGTTATGTAATATGGTTGACCAAGCATTACAGCTTCTGCTTCTATTCCACCAACGCCCCAACCGAGAACACCTATTCCATTTATCATCGTAGTATGGGAATCTGTGCCAACAAGGGTATCTGGAAAAGCAAATCCATTTTCTGTTTGCACGACCTTTGATAGATATTCAAGATTCACTTGATGAATTATTCCAGTTCCCGGCGGAACCACTCTGAAATTTTTAAATGCTTTTTGTGCCCATTTTAGAAGGACATATCTTTCTTTATTAAGTTCAAATTCTCGTTTGACATTCCAATCAAAAGCATATAATGTTCCGAAGAAATCAACTTGAACAGAATGGTCAATAACAAGGTCAACGGGTTTGAGGGGATTTATGATCTTTGGATCTTTGCCGAGTCGTTTCACAGCGTCTCTCATTGATGCAAGGTCAACAACGCATGGAACACCTGTAAAGTCCTGTAGGAGCACTCTTGCTGGCATGAAAGGAATTTCACGAAGTGGTGGTTTAGGTTGCCAAGAAGCAATAGCTTTGAGGTCATCCTCGGTTACGAGATAATTATCGCAATTACGAAGTATATTCTCAACGAGGACTCTGATTGAATATGGAAGCTTTGAGATATTTGCAAGTCCTTGTTCTTCAAGCCAGGAGAGTTTAAAAATTTTTATCTTTTTTCTTCCAACATTTATCGTTGAAATCGCGTCTTTGAAAGGGTGTGTGTTGTTCATTTTGAATTTTTTAAATTTTGTTTAACTTTTTCGATGTTAAAAGATAAAAAAGTACAAAGCTAATTTTTGCTGTCTCCGCGTGATAAATTAAGCAAAAGAGCAAAAATTTCAAAAGGGCTTAAGGAATTTTCATTTCATTGATTTTAAGACCTCTGAGTTCACAACATTAGCTGGTATTTTTCCGGATAATACCTTTACAATGCTTTCAGCAGCGATTATTGCCATTTTAGTTCTTGCTTCAGAGGTTGCACTTCCGATGTGTGGTGTTAAAACAACATTATCAAGCTTTAGCAATTCATCGGGGACGAATGGTTCCTGTTCAAATACATCAAGACCAGCGCCTGCTATTTTTTTAGTTTTAAGTGCTTTTATCAAGGCTTTTTCGTCAATTACCTCGCCTCGCGATGTGTTTATTAGGTAAGATGTTTTCTTCATCAGTTTTATTTCCCTTTCCCCAATTAAATGCTTCGTTTGAGGGGTCAATGGAACATGAATTGTGATTATATCTGAGTTTTTAAGCAATGTATCAAGTGAAACTTTTTTAGCACCTACTTCCTCTTCAAGCGTTTCATTTCTGTTTGTGTTATAGTATAAAACTTTCATTTTGAATCCTTTTGCTCTTAATCCAACTGCTGTTCCAATTCTACCAGCGCCGATTATTCCAAGTGTTTTGCCGGCTAGTTCAGTTCCAAGCAATAGGGTAGGGGACCATCCTTTGAATTTTTTCTTTCTTACAAACTTGTCTGCTTCAATTATTCGTCTTGTCACGGCAAGTATTAGCGCCCAAGTAAGATCAGCAGTTGCATCTGTTAAAACTCCCGGAGTGTTCGTCACAATTATTCCTCTCTTGGTAGCTTCATCAATGTCAATGTTATTAAATCCAACTGCATAATTTGAAATGATCTTGCATCTATCCATATTTGCTATGACCTTGGCATCTATTCTATCGCTTAGAAGACAAAGAACCGCATCAACGCCACGAACTGCTTTGAGAAGCTCTTCATATGTTAAGTTTCTGTCCTTAGTGTTAACTATGATGTTCTTAAAATGTTTTTTCAAAATCTGAATTCCTACTTCAGGAATTTGCCGCGTGACGAGAACTGTGTAATTTTTTTTCATAGGTCAGAATGCGTTTGTTTTTTAATTTATGTAGCTTGAAATTTTTGTTTAAATTCAGAGACAAAGGCGTTCAAAGTTGGCTCGTCAAAAAGACAAAATCGTATTTCTTCTATCGTTGTGCGTGGATTTTGTTCAATGAATTTTACCGCAGTGTCAATTAAAATTTTTGCGCATCTTTCTTTAGGAAATCCGAATATTCCAGCACTTATTGCAGGGATGGAGATTGATTTTAGCTTCTTTTCGTCCGCTATTTTTAAACTTGATAAAACAGCACTTTGCAATTTTTCATCTTCTTGGTTATCTCCGCCTTTCCAAACGGGTCCGACTGCATGGATGACAAATTTCGCCGGCAAGTTTCCCGCTGTTGTGATCGCTGCACTTCCGGTTGGAACATAACCAATTTTATCACTCTCCTCTTGAATAACATAACCACCTTTTTTAACTATCGCACCTGCAACTCCAGCTCCATGCTTGAGATATTCATTTGCTGCGTTTACAATTGCATCAACATTTTCCTCGGTGATGTCGCCGTGGACAATGCGGATTATTTTGTCATTAATTTTAGTTTCAAGTAAAACTTTATTGGGCATGGCGTGCTTGAAGTTTTATTTTGGTTTATTTCGGATTTTAAATTTTTAAGAGCAATTTTTGTAAATGTTTGTTTAATTTAGGCAAATCTTTTGATATTGAATTTTTGCTCGTTTTTAAAAATTTTGCTTAGTGCAATAGCCGAGCAAATCAAATGCCTTAGATTTTCGTTTTAGAAACAAAAGGATTTCCAGCGATGAAAAACCTCCACTTTTTGTCAAGTCCTCGTTTTATGCCAATTCGTGGTGTTTTCAAGATTTTGAATTTTTCATTATTCATCGGAGCGATTATAAAAATTTCATCATCAAGTAAGGAGGCTCCATTTAATCTTTTATCAATTTGAAATGCTTGACAAAACTTTGCTGGTCCGTTTGTTAAGTTATAAATATCATCTGTTTTGCGAAATTTTTTCATAATTTCGATTCCAACGATAGGTTCAACGGCGCGAATTAACACAGCAGCAGGAAAACCTTCTCTTTCTGTCACCACATTAAAACAGTAATGCATTCCATAGGTAAAGTAAACATAGGCATGACCACCGGGAAGATACATTATCTTGTTTCTTGGTGTAATTCCACCGTAGGCGTGGCAAGCAGGATCTTTTTCACCAATATATGCTTCAGTTTCAACTATTTTTCCAGCTAAAATTTCATCCCCAAGTTTTCTTACAATTACTTTGCCAAGGAGTTCACGTGCAACTTCAAGCGTTGGCTTTAGATAGAAATCTTGATTTAGTCTTTTCCCCTCAAGAAGATATAACTTAGCCGAGTTCAACATCCCTTCATTTGTTATATAGTTGCGATTGAAATTCTTTTATTATTCTTTCAATTTCTTCTTCCGAGATCCCGGAGCCATAAATTTTAGTTTCCTTTACATTGCGAGTTAAATCAGCTTTTGTCCCGGTCCATACAGGTGGATTTCCAGCTTTTAATTTTATTCGTTCGTCAATTTCTTCTATTATTGTTCTTGTATCTGTTGCTTGTGATGAGAATCTTTTCGTTTCGGAGGGCTGTATTCGGTTTCCTTCAATATCGTGAAGGGGTAAAAGTTCGTAGGCAAGCCGTTTTATTTGGATTAAGTGTCTTGCTGTGAGATTTTCGGAGATGATTGAATGTCCAAGCGTTCCAGGTCCAAGCGTCATAGAAGGATCAAGACCTGTGGTATAACCAACGGCGCCAAGTGCAGCGACCGTGTTTACCAAAACTCTGAACGCAGGTTTTTCAAGTGCAAATTTTGTAATTATATCTGGATCGCTTGAATGAATTACCATTGTATGACCAAGACCCCCGAATTCAAGAAGTTCAATACATTTATGGCAACCTTCTCTCCATCCATCAACCGTGTAGAAAGCAAGAATTGGGGAAAGTTTCTCTACCGATAGGGGATATTCTTTTCCAACCCCTTCAAGTTCAGCGATTAACACTGTTGTTTGTTCTGGAACTGAAAATCCGGCTTTATGGGCTATGTAAGCTGCGGGTTTCCCGACGATTTCAGGATTTATTCCACCTTGTGGGGTTAAGATAATTTTTTCAAGTTTTGATTTTTCGTCTGGATTGCAAAAATAAGCGCCCCTTCTTTTAAACTCATAAATTACTTGTTCTCTGATCGGTGAATCACAAACGACGGCATTTTCAGCTGAGCAAAGCGTTCCGTAGTCAAAAGTTTTTCCGAAAATTATATCTGCGACTGCTTTTTTTATGTTTGCTGTTCTTTCAATGAAAGCGGGGACATTTCCAGAGCCAACGCCATATGCAGGTTTTCCGATGCTGTAAACCATCTTAACCATTTGGGTGCTTCCTGTTGCTAGAATAAGTGAGACATCACGGTGTTTGAGTAGTTCCATAGTTCCTTCAATCGTGACTTCGGTCATGCACTGAAATAAATTTCTCGGGGCTCCTGCTTTTTCAGCTGCGCTTTGCATAATTTGAATTGCTTCATATGTGCATTTGATAGCTCTTGGATGTGGGCTTACTACGAGGGCATTCCTTGTTTTTGCAGAAATTAAAGATTTGAACATCGCAGTTGAAGTTGGATTAGTCGTTGGAATAAGCGCAGCTATAACTCCCATCGGCTCAGCGATCTCAACAACTCGCTTGGATTTGTCGTAGTGTATAACTCCGACGGTTTTCAAATTCTTAATTGATTCATAGGTAAATTTAGTTGCGAACTCATTTTTTAACTTTTTATCCTCCCATTTTCCGATGCCGGTTTCTTCAACCGCAAGTTTTGCAAGTCGTTCCGATGCTTCATAACCAGCTTCATACATGGCTTTTACGATCTTGTCAACTTGTTCTTGGGAGTAGTTTTTATACTCAAGGAATGCGTCTTTTGCTTTTGCTATAAGCTCGCGCGCCTGTTGGATTGAAATTAAATCTTTGTCTTTTATTTCAATTGGCATTTTTAAGTTGTTTTTCTTTTTTTGTGATGATGAAAATTTCGAGGTGAATTTTTTATTCCATCAGGATTGAGGCTGGGTGCCACAGGTTTAATCCACTTTCGTCGTCATAAACTCTTTCAAGTGGTTCACCTTCAAATTCTTCAATTATCAATTCACAAGCGAAAACTTCGGTACCGATCATCAAATGACCGCCGAAACATTTCCCTTGGTTATCTGCAAGCACAATATGACAATGAACAAACGGTTGTCCGTTTAGCACGCTTACATTTCCAATGCAAGCTACTATTTCCATTTCGTTGTTAAATTCAATGTTATGATATTTTTTCTCAATTTGATCATAAAAAGCTATGACTGCTTTTTTCACAGCACCGATCGCTGTAATTTTACCAATTCTAATATTTTCTTCTTTGCAGATCTTTGTTATACTTTCAAGCAGGTCAGCACCTTGTGGAAGGCGACCGATGTAAGTCCTACGCAGTGAATATTGTTTTCTTGACATTAAATTTCTCCAGATTTAGTTATCAAATAAACCGGGTTGTTTTTCTGCTCTTGTTTTTATGAGTCCGAAATGTTTGTAAGCAAGCTCGGTTGCAACTCTACCGCGCGGTGTTCTTTTTAGAAATCCTTCTTGGATTAGATAAGGCTCATAAACTTCTTCAATAGTTCCTTCTTCTTCACCTACTGCAACAGCAATTGTCCCAATTCCAACAGGACCACCGTTGTATTTTTCAATTATTGTTAAAAGTATCCTTTTATCCATATCGTCAAGACCGTGTTCATCAACATCAAGTGCTTTTAAGGCGTATTCTGCGACTTCTTTTGTTATGACTCCGCCGTATTGAGATAAATTTTTATCTGCTTGAGCGAAGTCCCTTGCTCTTTTTAGTAATCTATTTGCAATCCTTGGTGTTCCTCTTGATCTTCTTGCGATTTCGTATGCTCCTTCTTCTGTAATTTGTATTTGTAAAATTTTTGCGGAGCGTTTTATTATTTGAAGCAGTTCTTCGGGTGTGTAATAGTCAAGTCGTGCGCTGATCCCAAAGCGAGCTCTAAGTGGTGCGGTAAGCAATCCAGCTCTCGTGGTTGCTCCAACAAGTGTAAATTTTGAAAGATTTAATTTGATGCTTCTTGCGTTTGGTCCAGTGTCAATGACTATGTCAATTTTGAAATCTTCCATTGCTGAGTAAAGATATTCTTCCACCACTGGCATTACGCGGTCTATATCGTCTATGAAAAGAACTTCTCTATCTCCAATCGTTGTTAAAA
>JBCNVC010000011.1:46715-47175 GCA_039630395.1 Candidatus Kryptonium sp.
CCAAGTTCATTTGCAATTATGTAAGCAAGCGTTGTTTTACCAAGTCCTGGTGGACCTGTCAAGAGCACATGATCAAGTGGATCACCGCGCATTTTCGCGGCTTGTATGAAAACTTTTAAATTATTTACAATTTTATCTTGCCCCACAAAATCTTCAAATCTTAGAGGTCTGAGTTGCTGATCAACTTCAACATCAATTTCAAGTTTTTCAGGACTTGTGTAACCTAACTTTGCCATAAAAAGTTTAAGTCAATTTTTTGTTTAATTTAAAAACATTTGAAAATAATATCAACTTGAAAGATTGAGTCAAGATTTTGTGAGAATATATCTTTTGTGCTTGGTGGTATGAATAGGGAAGTGGTAATTCTTGACTTTTTTGTTTTTTGATATTATATTATAATAGTCCTTCCGCGGTAGCTCAATTGGCAGAGCAGCTGGCTGTTAACCAGCGGGTTGCAGGT
>JBCNVC010000110.1:0-4329 GCA_039630395.1 Candidatus Kryptonium sp.
ATCCGCAGCACCCCTGTAGTGTGGACCCCATGTCCCACTCAAAGCAGTTGTGTTAACATAAGTCAATGCATTTCTGCGATATTTGTGACAGTTAACACAAATTTTCCCTTTGCCAAGATTCACTTGTGAATAATTAAATCCATTACCAAGCGTATCAGCTGAAGCTGGAGCTTCTCTTAACTCCCCTGAGTGAGGATCATGACAAGTTTGACAAGTTATAGAGGTGAGCTTAATTCTGCTATAACCTGTTGCTGCTCTGTTATCAAAGGATTCGTTTCTAACAAAACTTACAAACGCAGCGCCATCGTGGCAACGAACACAAGCGTTAAGATTGTATTGTCCTGGTTGAATTGGTCCAGCAGGTGAAGTTCTAAATGTAGTTGACCATGGTCCACGAGAGTGTCCTGAATATTCCCATTGGACATATTCATTGTATCTCCATGGCTGATTGTGACATTGTGCACAAACTTCCGAACTCATCGTTTCAGGCTGAGTTCCTGTTCCAAAGTGAGATGTATTATACGGACCATGGCAGCTTTCACAACCAATTGTCGCAACTAAGCTCAATGCTTTTTTATCAGTTGTTAGCAATGAATCATATAACCCTGGTCTTGGTGGTCTCCATTGATTCCAATCAAATCCAAGCTGAGTAGCAATATCATCATATCCTTTGTTACTTGCCATGGTATTATAGCCAGTTGTATGACATCTTCCACATCTTTCAGGAGTCCACACAGTTGGGACAACCTGACCATTCATTGCACGCTCAAACATAGTCGCATGCTTTGACGATTTCCACTTTGAGTAAATTTCAGAAGTTGCGGTCTTATGGCAGCTTGCACAGTTAAGAGCTGCTCCGGAAATATCTTTCCAATTAACCCCAGTATAATCAGCTGCTATAATTGTGATTGTTGTGTCATCCCCACCCGCTACAAGTCTTATTTGATAAGTTCCTTTAACATCAGGCACAAAAGTTGTCCATTGCGTATTTGTGCTTGAAAGAGCCGCGTTGGAACCTGTTGGTTTACTTATAAGCGACCACTCATAGGTTGAAATACTACTTTAAAAGTAGTGTCTCCAGAAACATCCCATCCAGAAAGCCATACCACGGTTCTAGTACCAACAACAGAAAGCCCAGTTGATATGGAATCAAGATTTGTAATGCCTCTTTCCTGCTGGAGGCGATATGGAGACATACTTTCAATTTTGATATATGCCTTTGGTTGAGTTAAAAGAACGAGTGTTAAAAACAAAAACAGAATTAATAAAACCGTCGCTTTTACCTTTATTTTTGCACCTATAATTTAATTTTTCAACTTATCAACAAAAATGCAAATTAGGATACTTCAACTTTTGTGCCAAGCAAAAAACTTTAAATTTTTTTAATTTTTTAAGCTTTTGATGTCAAAATAGCTACAACTTCTTGTTTTAGTGTGTCGCAACATTCATCATCTTAGTCCAAAGTTATTTTTCATTTTTTACTTTTTCATCCATTCGTTTGATTAAACCCTCTTTCCATTCTGAAAAATCCCCTTTGATGATATGATTTCTTGCTTCTCTAACAAGCCAAAGATAAAAAGCGAGGTTATGAATTGAGGCAAGTTGAAGCGCAAGTATTTCATCAGCATTAAAAAGATGACGGAGGTAGGCTCTTGTAAAATTTTTGCAAGTATAACAATCACACTCAGGATCAACAGCTGTGAAATCATCTTTGTAAATTGAGTTTTTTATGCTGAATTTCCCATTTCTTGTGTAAAGCGTTGCATTTCTTCCGTTTCGCGTTGGTATCACGCAATCAAACATATCAACCCCACGAGAGATTGATTCAAGTATGTTTTCAGGTGTTCCCACGCCCATAAGATATCTTGGTTTATCCCAAGGCAAAAGTGAAGCTGTAAACTCAGTTATCTGATACATCACATCAACAGGTTCACCAACCGCAAGCCCACCTATGGCATAACCATGAAAATCAAGTTTTAAAAGTTCTTCAACACTATTAGCTCTTATTTCTGGATAGACACTTCCTTGGACAATCCCAAAGATTGCTTGACTATGTCCATAAAGCGGTTGTGTTTTATCAAATTTTTCTCTTGATCTTTTCGCCCATTCAATTGTTAATTGATTTGATTTCAAGGCATAATCGTAATCACACGGATAAGGCGTGCATTCATCAAGGCACATCATTATATCCGAACCAAGTATTCGTTGAATTTCAACGACACTTTCAGGAGTAAAAAAATGATAGGAGCCATCAATATGAGATTGAAATTTCACTCCATCCTTTGAAATTTTTCTAAACTGAGCTAAACTAAAAATCTGAAATCCTCCGCTATCAGTTAAAATTCCCCTATCCCAGCTTATAAATCGGTGCAATCCCCCAGCTTTGAGGATAACATCTGTTCCAGGTCTTAAATAAAGATGGTACGTGTTTCCAAGTATTATCTTTGCACCTATTTCGGTTAATTCTCTCTGTTCAACTGCCTTAACAGTTCCTTGAGTACCAACTGGCATGAAAACTGGCGTCTCAATAATCCCATGGTCAGTGTAAATCAATCCAGCGCGTGCAGAACTTTTCGCATCAACTGCTACAAGTTCAAATTTAAACACCGTAAACTTTCAAATCTCAATTTTTACGCCTCTTCTTCTACTTGTTGATGAAGCTCGCTTGCTACTTCTTCCTCGTTTAAATCAACTGAAATTTCTTTCATCAAGTCGTTAATCAACCAGTTTGCGATCATATATCCGACCGCAAGTCCAACGCCAAGAGCTGTCAACCCAGCAAGAACGATTTTAACTTCTTTCTTCATTGTTCTTAATCTTTTTGTTTTGAATTTAATCTTACTTTGCCATTACAACTTCTTGTATTTTCCCATCAACTATTTTCACAATTCTATCGGCTCTTTCTGCAAGCTTTTCGTTATGAGTTGCAATGACGAATGTTTGATCATGCTTTTTATTAAGTTCAAAAATCAAATCGTGAAGCGCTTCTGCATTTTTACTGTCAAGGTTTCCCGACGGCTCATCTGCAAGAACTATCTCCGGTGAATTCATCAACGCCCGCGCAACAGCTACCCTTTGCTGTTCACCGCCAGATAACTCCGATGGTCTATGCTCTATCCTATCAGCAAGACCAACCTCTTTTAAAAGCTCATAAGCTCTATCTTTAACTTCTTCAAATCTTTTGCCAGCTATCATTGCTGGCATTGCAACATTTTCAATTGCGGTAAATTCTGGTAAAAGATGATGAAACTGAAACACGAAACCAACTTTTTTATTCCTAAATTTAGCAAGTTCAACATCGTTCATTTGGAAAACATCAATTCCGTTAACGAAAACTTTCCCATCAGTTGGTCTATCAAGGGCTCCGAGAATATGAAGAAGCGTGCTCTTCCCTGCGCCAGAAGCACCCACCACTGCAACCACTTCTCCTCTCCCAATCTCAAGATTTATACCTTTCAGAACATGAATTTTGACATTTTTACCCAGCCAAAAGATTTTATGTATGTTTTCAGCTCTTAAAATTATATCTTTCAAACTTAGTCCCTAATTATTTTATCACTTCACTGCCAAAACTTCTTCTAAATCGCATTTCATTATGTTTTCAACCATCTTTTGAGCAAATTCGCTTGTCTTAACCTCAATGGCTCCTTCCATTTGTCTTGCGAAATCGTATGTAACATATTTTTGTTTTATCGTTTCTTCCAATCCATATTCAATCAACTTAGATACTTCTTTCCATCCAATATATTCAAACATCATAACCCCAGAAAGAATAACGGAGCCCGGATTAACTTTATCAAGTCCCGCATATTTCGGTGCAGTTCCATGAGTTGCCTCAAAAACAGCATAAAAATCACTTATGTTCCCACCCGGTGCAATCCCAAGCCCTCCAACAAGTGCAGCTGCCGCATCCGAAAGGTAATCTCCATTCAAATTTGGTGTCGCTATGACATCATATTCAGCAGGTCTTGTGATCAATTGCTGAAACATATTATCGGCAATTCTGTCTTTGATAACGATTTTGCTATCTGGCTGTTTTCCTCCGTAATCTTTGTTTAGCTCGTCTTCAGTTATAACATATTCTCTGAACTCTTCAAGCGCAACTTGATAGCCCCAGTCACGAAAAGCACCTTCTGTAAACTTCATTATATTACCCTTGTGAACAAGTGTGACGCTTTTTCGCCCATTTTCAATTGCATACTTTATCGCTTTTCGGACAAGTCGCTTTGAACCAAATTCAGACATCGGCTTAACACCAATACCAGAATCTCTTCTAACCTTGATCCCAAACTCTCTATCAAGTATATCAATCATCTTCAAAGCTTCAGC
>JBCNVC010000111.1:0-269 GCA_039630395.1 Candidatus Kryptonium sp.
CCTCGATGCAAGCATCAATTAACCACTTGCCGTTGTTCACTTTTTTAAAATATCCGGTTAGATAAAACCTATTCTCTTGCCAAGGTTTGCTTAAGTACAACTAAAAGTATAGCACAACACGGAAATTATGCAAACGGTATAATTACCAAAATACATAATCCAGAAAACACAGTCAGAGACTGGATAAAAACCACGAAAATGGAAAAACTTCCAAATCCGTGCCTCACCCTGGTCAATCAAACTGTGCAAAATTGCACAGTCTGGCTGGG
>JBCNVC010000111.1:279-4313 GCA_039630395.1 Candidatus Kryptonium sp.
GAGAACCATAGCCCCCGTCCCAAGAAACAGGAACTCACGCCCTTTGAACTGTTATCATGCTTTTATAGTTTTTATCAAAGATTTTGGCAATGTTAATTTAACTTTTCACGCCCCAAAACTTCACGCGGAAACTTTTAAAAATTTTTGCGCGCCCCCCAAAACTTCACGCGAAAACTTTTGAAAAAGCTTCTAAGCCTAATTTTAATTTTTAAAATCTAAGTTATTGATAAATAAACATTTTGCATATCATCATCATTTGTAAAACATTTGTCATTTTCATCATTTGTAGAATATTTGTAGACTGCCCGCAAAAGGGCTTTGCTGAAGGCCCAGAGGGAATTTTGGGAGACATTTTCCACGTTAAAAACGATTTTTTCCACGTTAAAAATGGGGGCATGTGTGAGATTTTCCACGCTAAATGTGAGATGTTTGACTTTTATCTCATAATTTTTTTGTAAAAACTGTTAATTTAACATTGGATATCAAGAAAAAGGTGATTATAATTAAGATAAACTCTAAAAAGGAGTGGAGAGATGAAGATTAAAAGCATGTTCATTGATGAAATGAAGGAAGTTGTAGATACTCTTTTAGAACTGCCACCGGAAGAGAGGAGGTTGTTGTATGAGTTTATTCCTGTTATAGAGCATAACGGTTCTTTTTATGCTTATACAACCTACGACAACAAGCCTTACATCTTCGATATGAAAACAGCAGATGCTTACACATTCAGTCCTACAGGTGATAGTTTAGTCCAGTTGCCCTTTGGTCCTAATGTCACAAAAGCTATAGCTAAACTGGTAGTAGAGAGCAGGAAGTGGTTAAGAGAAGAGCTTGAACTTATAGACAGCATCTTAGATAACATTGAAAAAGTTAAAAAGATAACAGAATCCTTATAAGAAAGAGGAGGTTTTACTATGAAGAGAGAAAGAATATTAGAGTTTGTAAGTAAGATGAAAGCACTTTCTGCAGCAGTTGCAGTTTCTGCCACACTGGGAACAGGAATGGTTGAAAGTGCATCTGCAAATCCTTTAAAAGATCTTAACGAAGCGATGAAAGGTGTCAGGGATGTGCTCTCTCAAGTCAGAAATACTGCTTCAGCAGGAATAAACACAATGATCTCAGTAGAATCAACTAAAAATACACTTAACAATCTTCTAAACAGAATAGCGGGAGATCAAACCTTAAAGAAAGAGCTAGAAACATACAGCGGTATACTTCAGAGATTCGTATCTGGAACAGAGGAGCTTGGGAACAAGACTGCGAATTTAAGGGAGATGTATAAGGGATTAGAAAGCAAGAATGCGGCACCAATTCTTATATACAAAGATGCGGCTCACTCTATCTCAGTAGGTTATAATGAAAAACTGTCAACAACCGGATATTTAATAGAGGATACAAAGACAAAGGCAAAGGCATTCCATCCATTTGGAACAAACCTTATGCTAACGGAGAAGGGCTCTACTATACAGAATGTAGCCGATCCAGTTGTAGCAAAAAATTTAAATGAGATGGTTAAAAAATTAGATATGGTAGCAAGTAAAGATTTAGAGTATCTACAAGCTCAAAAGCAGAAGAAAGAGAAAGAGAAAGAAACAACAAAAGAGATAGCAAAAGAGCAGTCTTTCTCACTTGAAGAAACACAAGAGGTTTACAGGTCTTTTGGATTTTAGCTATGAAGAGAGAAAGGATATTAGAGTTTGTAAGTAAGTTTAAGAGTATAGTTGCGGCAGTTGCAGTTTCTGCTGCAATGGTTGAAACTGCAACTGCAAATCCTGTCAGTGAAACATTAAATAAGATAAAAGATAAATTCTCCCGGTTTTCAAGTGCCGGTGTTGTGAATGTTGAATACACAAAGAATGCGATTAGGGAGCTTTTTGATAAGTTAGCGGAGGGCAAGAGCTTTAAGAAGGATTTTGAGATAGAGAACAGGGCACTTCAGAAATTAGCAAATGAACTGTCGGAAAAATACAATGGTATTCAAGCATGGCTTAAATACAGTGGAAAGTTAAGGGAGGCTCTGGGAGGGGACAAGCTACCGGATCATCCAATCAAAATTGGGGATAATATATTTGCAAGTAAAGAAGGATTGATTGTAGTTGCCAGGGAGAAGAATAATCCCGCGAATTTTAAAAGCTACATTTTCAAGTGGGGAGATAAAGAGGTAATTGACGATGAAAATAACCTTGTGCATCCTGTGGTTGCAGATTTTGTATATGCCGGGAGTGTAGCAAGGCATGTCGCAGAAAACTTTGAAACTATAAAACGAGCACAAGAGTTTGTAAACAAAGCTTACGATAAATTGGCGCAGGCAAAGAAAACAGAGGATTTAATAAGAGTGGTGGATGAGATAACTTTTAGTTCGGAGTTTGATTTTGTATCTAACGGCTTTTCTTCTTTGTTTGGCTATAGAGGTTCAAGAGGTTTAGTGGATTTTGAAGGTTTGGATATATCTGCTTTCTTCTATATAAACAGAGATAAATTAGATAGTATAAGTAATATAACTTCAGAGGATTTGATAGAGACGGTTCTTAAAGATGAAGATGTAAAAGAGAAAGAAAGATTAAAGGAAGCGTTTAGTATTTTTGATCTTAAATATGCAGAGGGCAGGGAAGATCTTATAAAGAATATTGATTTGAAGATTGATATCAGTAAATATCCTGACAAAGTCAATTATGAAGAAGCGGTTAACCTTTTAAAAGATATAGCCGATCAATTTTATAAACAAACAGGAATAAAATATGATATAGAAATAGAAAAAGTAGATAAAGACAAGCCTCTAAACGGTCAATATTATACATTCCTTGATAAAATAAAAATATTTGTTCCGGATAGAGACAACCTGGACAAAAGGGATATTGCATTTACTCTAATGCACGAAATAGGCCATTCAGTTCAAAAAGAGTTATTCCTTCATAAGACTTCCATACTTGTAGATGTTGTAAGCAAATTACCGCCAAAATATGGGCTATCTGAAAAGGAATTGGAAAATTTAGATGATGAAGAATTTCAAAAAGTTATAAAAAGAAGGTTAGGTTTAGCAGAGTTTTTGAGAAAAATAACAAGGATTAATGAGGAGAGGGAAGCAGATAGGTTCGCTATTAAGGCGTTAGGTGATTCACTTGATGTGAAAAAAGCTCTTGAAAGTTCTACAAGAGAATACATTAATCTAATTATATCAAACAAATTAGGAAACAATAATGAAGAAATTAGCTACTTTTCTTTTGACAATACATTTAAAGATTACACATATGTCGTGGAGGAAAGGTTAATGAAGAGCTTAAGGCCAAATGTTAACAAAGCAGTGGATATAGATATAGATAAGTTATATTCTCAAAAGCAACAGGAGCAGAAAACAGAAGATCAAAGAGAAATTCAAGAAGTTTACAGATCTTTTGGATTTTGAGCTTCCATGCTCTACCTCCGACCTTGCCTGGCCTATTTTTCAGGCCAGGATTTTTTCTTTTCTTAACATTGCAATGTTAACTTGACAAAATAGAAAATATAAGCTACAATTTATAGTGTATACCATATACTGATGGTATATGGTATTTAATAAATTTTCTAAGGAGGTATTGTTATGAGAGTAGTAGCTGTTGGTGTGGATGTAGGTTTTGGTTATACCAAGGCCTACACGGTTATTGGTGGGGAAGAAAGAAAGGTGAAATTCCCCACATGGGTCTCTCTTGCAAACAAAGGTGTCTATTCGGAAGTGGAATCTATACACCACGGCACCAAGGAGCTATGGGTAGGTGAGGATGCCAAGTTTTCCACAAACCGGATAGAGATTAGCACTATTGACGATCTTAGTGAGTATTTTAGTGTATTCAAAGAAAAAGCGATAAGACTATTAGGTTTAAAAGGGAAAAATATAAAGGTGGTAGCGGGGCTGCCACCGAAATATTATTTCGTTGGAGGTTATAAAGAGAAGCTGATATCGGAAAACACTTTCATAACATGGCAGGGATTTGGAGTGTTGATTGATACAAACACATTAAACTTGTTAAGAATTAGCAGTGGTGAAAGCGTGATAATTA
>JBCNVC010000112.1:0-4212 GCA_039630395.1 Candidatus Kryptonium sp.
TTCTAAAAAGTTACGTGTGTTGATTGGTAACTCAGCTATTTGTTGAGGTCTTAATGGTGTTGAGAGCTCAGTCTTCTTAACCTCATATTCTCTCGCCTCAGCAACTACTACGACTTCTTCTAATTGAATTTCTTTATTGAACAAGGGAAAAATTAACAGTAACTCTTTCACCAACTCCTAATTCAACTATTTTTGTTTGCTTTCCATAAGCAACATGGAGCGCGCTTATCTCATAGGTTCCTGGCGGCACAGACAAAATGTTATAGATCCCCGCAGATGTTGTTATAGCACCTCTTATAAATCCTGTCTCAACATTCTTCGCTATAACCTCGACATCGGGGATCGGTTTCCCCTCATTATCAACGATTTTTCCTGTAACAGACGCTGTGTAAGTCCCACTACCTTGAGCGAAAATAAGGTGGGAAGAAAACAGAATCAAAGCGACTAAAGTTGTAAAAGTTCGCATGGTAGTAAACGGATTTTGTTTTTATGTTTTCGCTTACAAGGTAAATTATTTGCGCTGAAAAATCAAGCAAGAAATATTTAGTCAGTAATGGTTAAAAAAATTTAATCTTTCCCCTTGTCAAGAGTGGCTAAAAATGTATTTTTTTGTGTTTTAATTGAACTTAATGAAAAATAAGAGAGGTCGCCGGGAGGCAGCGGCGACCGTAGGTAAATTTAGGAAGGAGGGCATCACGAGCTGGCTAATTCAAGAAGATGTGTCCATCTTCTGTCAACCTCTTTTTGAATCTCTTCTATGAGATGTTGATTTTCGGGTTTGAAGAGGTGTGAAAATCTACCTTGGCTTTTGAGCCATTCAACAACTGGTTTTTTCTCCCTTGGTTTGTAGTTTATTTTGTAATTACCATTTTCAACTTCATAAAGTGGCCAAACGCAGGTTTCTACGGCAAGTTTAGCTATTTCAATTCCTTTCTCCGCCGGGTATCGCCATCCAAGCGTGCACGGTGCAAGTATGTTTATAAATTTAGGTCCTTTGATGTTTAATGCTTTTTCAATTTTCATGTTTAAATCTTTCCAGTTATGAACCGATGCTTGAGCTACATATGGGATATTATGTGCAGCCATTATCTGAGTTAGGTCCTTCGGAAATTGCTTTTTGCCGAATTCAACCGAACCTGCAGGCGTAGTTGATGTCTGAGCACCAAATGGTGTTGCACTTGAGCGTTGGATCCCAGTATTCATATACGCTTCATTGTTGTAGCAAATATAAAGAATATCGTGCCCTCTTTCAACCATTCCAGAAAGAGCTTGGAAACCGATATCGTAGGTTCCACCATCCCCAGCAAAGGCTATGATCTTTATATCGTCATTTACTTTTCCCTTTCTTTTTAATGTTTTATATGCGGATTCAACTCCACTCATAACGGCAGCGACATTTTCAAAAGCAACATGAATAAATGGGACAGTCCAGGCAGTATAAGGAAATATGGTTGAAACGACTTCCATGCAACCAGTAGCAAAACCAACAACACATGGATAATTAACCGAGAGTGTCACTTGTCTTAACGCAACTGCTGGTAAACAGCCAGCACATGCTCTATGTCCTGCTGTAAATTTCGCTTCTCTTTGTGCAAGCTCTTTTAGATTTGCCATTTTTCGGTTTTCATAATTTAATTTTTGATCTTGAATTTAGATCTTATCTCTGGGTAATCTTCTTCACCACGAACTCCAATATAGCGTGGAAGGTTTGGAACCTCACCTAAAATTTTAATCCTTTCAAGTTCTCCAAATATCTTCTCAATATCTCTCGGGGTTATATCTCTTCCACCAAGTCCGTAAATGTAATCTACAATTGGAAGATTTGAGAGTTTTGTTCCTTGTAAAGTTGCTTTTATATCA
The DNA here is from genome assembly GCA_039630395.1 of Candidatus Kryptonium sp. Lineage (GTDB taxonomy): Bacteria > Bacteroidota > Ignavibacteria > Kryptoniales > Kryptoniaceae > Kryptonium. The sequence goes on from JBCNVC010000112.1 coordinate 1,861, forward strand.
AGGCAAACAGGTCCACATGTTGCTCCAAAAGCAATGGATCTATCCATAACTCCGACAACAAGTGCATTTGAGAGAAATTCTTTTATCTCTTCTCTCGGAAATGGTCTATAAACTCGTATCTTTAGCCCTCCAACTTTCATGCCTTTTAATCTTAGTTCATCAATTACTTCCTTTATCGTTCCAGCGGTTGAACCAAGGGAGATCAAGACAATTTCGGCATCGTCAATTTCGTAAGGTTCGACATATTTATACCTTCTTCCGCTGATTTTGGAGTATTCTTCATCTATTTCTTTTATAAGTTTGTAAGCGTTTTCCATCGCCTCAGCTTGCGCTCTCTTATGTTCAAAGTAATAATCTTGCAGATCAAGCGGACCAACTGTTATTGGATTTTTAATGTCAAGGAGTTTATAGCTTGGATTATATTCACCGATGAAACTTTTGACCACATCATCATCAAGGACCTCAACTCTTTCCATAGTATGGCTTATTATGAAACCGTCCATCGTTATCATAACAGGTAAAAGTATATCTGGATGTTCAGCGATTCTTATTGCTATGATCGTGTTATCATATACTTCCTGTGAATTTTCAGAGAAAATTTGAATCCAGCCTGAATCTCTAGCTCCCATAGTGTCGGAGTGATCCCCGTGAATGTTTATAGGAGCGCTAAGAGCTCTGTTTATTACGGGCATGACTATCGGCAACCTTAAACCTGCTGCGATGTAAAGAATTTCCCACATTAAGGCGAGCCCTTGAGCGCTGGTTGCCGTCATTGCTCTTGCTCCTGCTGCGCTTGCTCCAACTGTCGCACTTAATGCGCTATGTTCTGACTCAACAAGGACCATTTCTGTATCAACAAGACCATCAGCGACGAACTCAGCGAATTTATGCATCAACTCCGTTTGAGGTGTGATTGGATATGCAGCGACAACATCAGGGTTAATTTGTCTCATTGCTTCAGCGGCAGCTTCATTTCCTGTCAAAGCCATTATTTTCATTTTCTACCTCCGTAAAAATTTTTTTGATTAATCATATTCAAGAACCATTGTTATTGCTTTGCTCTTGTCCGGGCAAACCTCCGCACATATCCCGCAACCTTTACAATGGTCATAGTCAAATCCAACAAGTTTCCCATCTTGAACGATGATTGAATTATCGGGACAATAAATCCAACAGATTAAGCAATCATTGCATTTTGATTTATCAAGTATTGGTTTAAATGTTCTCCAAGATCCAGTTTTGTATCTTATTGCGTTTCCCGGCTCATCAATCACTGCTCCGACGGGCAGTTCAAACCATTTTTTTAATTCGCTCATTCTCCTTTTACCTCCTCAAATGCTTTTTTTATTGCTTGAATGTTTCCTTCTACGAGCTTGTCGTTAAATTTTTTTCTGAACTTTTTAATTAGGTTTTTCAACAATGTGTCAAGGTCAAGCACACCTGTAACTTTTATTAAAGCACCAAGCATCACAGTATTTGGAATCGGTCTTCCTATCGTATCAAGCGCAATCTTGGTTGCATTTACTGTGTAAATTTTTCCCTTTTTTATTCCAAACATCTTGAGAATTTGTTCAGGGCTTTTTTCTGTGTTTATTATCAAAATCCCATCCTCAGGCATTCCTTCGGTCACATCAATTGCTTCAAGCAAAGTTTGATCAAGCACGACGACAACTTGTGGGTTTTCTATTCCGCTGTGAATTCTTATCGGTTTATCATCAATTCTTGTGAAACCTTTCACCGGAGCGCCCATTCTTTCTGGTCCATATTCAGGGAAACCTTGAGCATATTTCCCTTCTTCTATCGCAGTTTCTGCAAATAACATTGCTGCTGTTTTCGCTCCCTGCCCTCCGCGACCATGCCACCTTATTTCAAGCATCGCTAAAAACCTATGTTTCTGATTTTGTTTTTTCAAAATAAGCAAATAAAAATCGTGCCAAAAATAACGAATTATAAATCAATCATTTTTGAGGTCAGCAAAGTTTAAATTTGTCCCAAAAATTCAGGTAGGTGTCAAAAGTGGAACATAAATTGTAGTGAGGAACCAACCTGAAATTATATTGAATTATTGAAGCGAGCGCAGGAGTTCAAAGTATTTTTTTATCAGTGTCTCATAATCTCTGTGATAATTCTCGCGGATTGAATTAAGTAGATCTCGGAAGATTTTTTCTTTTTCTTCGTCAAATTTCAATTCTGCTGGGCTTTGTCTTGTGATGTTTTGTCCCGGTCTTGATTCACGCTGTTTCTCAAAATCACGTTCGTGAATTGAGCGTTGTGCATCAAGGAGCCGGGAGAGTATTCTATCCTGTTTTCTTAATGTTTCCTCGTTAAGATTTCCTGATTCAAGGTCGCTTA
>JBCNVC010000113.1:0-4153 GCA_039630395.1 Candidatus Kryptonium sp.
TACTCTTGGAATTCTTTTGTTTGAACATAGAAATATAAATAATATGCTGATGCTTTCTCTTTTGTTTGTATACCTAAAAAACCTGTAGATAATATCTTGTTTTTAATAATGTCCTCATCAGCTAAAAGAAATTTTGGTGAATTAATCATTCTTGCAAACCAAACGGAATTTTCAACTGGCTGCATATTAGCTCGTGATGGCCTTTTTCCAAAAGTTATAAAATCCTCAATTTCCACAATTTCATTATACTGTACAGAGGATGTAGAAAGATATTCTTTTACTCCCTGAAAAAACTCTATTCCCGATGGTAAAATTTGAAATTCCTTACTTCCTATTCTCCTCACCTCCCAATCCCTCGGTATCTCCCCAATCTCCGTCTCTTTAAATTCTTCTTCCCATCGGAATTTAATTTTCTTTACTTCCTGGTTTATCATAAGATAACTCCCTCTTTATTATCTGATTTTATTAAAACATCACAAGGTATAAATCTCTCCGCAAGTCCCCTTCTTATAAGATGTGAAATTTCTAACTTTCTTTCTCTTGATAATTCTTGATTTATTATAATGAGTAAGTCCCAATCACTTTCTTTTTTGTGCTCTCCTCTTGCCCTTGAACCAAAAAGAATAATTTTATTAACCTTTATCCCTCTTTCCTGAAAAATTTTCTCTATCAATTCTTTAATAGTTTTTTCCATCATATCTCCCATCCAAGCCCCTTTAATACTTCTTTTATCCTTTTTGTTAACTTCTCCTCTTCATCAAGTAATTCCCTCAATTTAGCAGAATATTTATTCATCTTCTCTTCAAATGACTCATCCTCTTCATCAATTTTTACCCCAACATATCTTCCAGGTGTTAAAACATAACCATTTTTAGCAACCTCTTCAACCGTCGCAACCTTTGAAAAACCTATCTCATTTATCCTGTCTTCTGATTCTCCCTTCTCGAACATTCTGAATTTCTCAACAATTTTTGAAATGTGCTCCTCAGTGAAAACATTTTGCCTTCTTGATATCGGCTTAAATAGCTTTTTTGCGTAAATGAAAAGTATTTTATTTTTCATATGCTCCGGCTTTGCCCTCCGTAAAAACCATAACGACGCAGGAAGAGTAACCGTATAAAACATCTTCGGCGGAGTCGCTATTATTCCATATACAAGATCATCCTCTATTATTCTTTTTCTTATCTCCCCTTCCACCCCTCCAACAGATAAAGCACCATTTGCCATGACAAATCCCGCTTTACCATTATGCGCAAGATGATATATGTAATGCTGTATCCATACGAAATTTGCATTATTATCCGGCGGAATCCCATATTTAAACCTCGGATCACTTTCCTTTACCCTATCCCTCCCCCAAGCACTGTCATTGAAAGGAGGATTTGAAACTACATAATCTGCCCTTAAATCAAAAAACTTATCATCATGATATGAATCACCCCACCTTATATCACCTTCAGCACCTCTTATTACCAAATTCATTCTACACATCTTCCAAACAAATTCTTTCGATTCCTGACCATATATTGACAATTTTTCCTTTCCGATTCCTTCCCTTTCAATTTTATTAAGTGCAGAAACAAAAAATCCCCCAGAACCACAAGCAGGATCAAAAATCCTCCCCTCCTTTACATCCAAAATTTCAACTATCAGCTTTGTCAAAGAACGAGGAGTATAAAATTCACCTCCCTTCCTACCTTCTGCCTCCGTGAATTTCCCGAGAAAATATTCATAAATTCTTCCAAATATATCTTTATCAAAATCCCTTTCATCAAAACCGATCTCCGAGAAAAGATTTATAAGATAAGCAAAATCGTAATGGTCAAGATTAACTCTTGAATATATCTTAGGGATCACATCCTTTAATTGTCTTGGATAACTATTTTCAAGTTCTTCTATTGCTTCGTCGATAATTTTTCCAATATTTTTCTGGTTTGCATTCTTTTTAATATAATCCCAACTCGCCTTTTCTGGAACATACAAGGTTCCATTTGCAAGATAGACATCTTTATCTTCTCTTACTTTATCTAAGAATTTTTTAGGATAACTCTCTTCTATTTTCTTTTTCTTTTCTTCAAAAGCAAAAGATAAATATCTCAAAAATATAAGACCTAAAACTACATATTTATATTCGTGAACCTCTATCTTTTTTCTTAATTTATCAGCACCCTTCCAAAGTTTATCTTCAAAGTTTATATCTCTTTCCTCCATTTTCTACGATCTATTTTTGTTTTTAAATATATCAACCGAAGACGAGCTTTGATTTGCCAACGATGGATCCAAACTCTCGCAAGCTTGATTAAAACCTATAACAATTACCACCTTTACCTCTCCTGAAAACTATCCCTCTCCTCCCCTAATTCCTTTATCAACTCTCGATCTTTTTGCCACCATAGGATTAAAAGTGATTTAAAATCAATTAGATTAAAAACATAAAAAGAACGCTGTCACTTATTTGTCATCGTGATTTGCTAATGAAATTATTATTGAATCGAGCAAATTGAAAATTTCAATCTTGGTTAAGGTTTGGGTGTTGATTTTTTTGTCAAATTTATCAAAATCATCAAGCGCAGTTTCTGATTCATGTTCTAAATGTGCTTCGCTAAAATTATTAGGGTATAATAGCGTTAACCTGCGTTTTAATTCCTCAGGAGGGCATTCAAGACGGATTGTGAAAACCTTATATCCAAGGGATTTGAGCTTGAGGGATTCTTCATACTCGTTTACATATCTCCAGTCGTCAATTACCGCTCGTTCGGGGTTGTCTCGCTTGATTATTTCAATCGTCGCCCGTGCAAAAAAATTTGGTTTGAATCGTACCTGTGAGGGATTGAAACGTTTTTGAACTTGACCCTGCAAACCTGAAAAATCCCGTTTGAATCGTACCTGTGAGGGATTGAAACCATTTTTTGAGCGAGGCCATAAACAATCGTTGTCTTTCCCGTTTGAATCGTACCTGTGAGGGATTGAAACAAGTTTTCAAAAATGTAAATGCTTACAACCTCATTTTGGTTTGAATCGTACCTGTGAGGGATTGAAACTAAACGGCGCAAACAAAAACCTAAATAACAACTCCGTTTGAATCGTACCTGTGAGGGATTGAAACGGCGTCGGGGTTAAAATAATATGCTTGAAACGATTCGTTTGAATCGTACCTGTGAGGGATTGAAACCAAAATGCTTTTTATATGCTTCTTCAATATCCCTTGTTTGAATCGAACCTGTGAGGGATTGAAACATAACATTAGTAAATTCATCTCTTTTGCCAAATTCATGTTTGAATCGAACCTGTGAGGGATTGAAACAATAGGGATAATAAGTAAATAAAATTACAATATCATTGTTTGAATCGTACCTGTGAGGGATTGAAACCAAACCGAGTTCAAAGCAAATCAAAAACATTGCTTTTGTTTGAATCGTACCTGTGAGGGATTGAAACATAATACCCCAATATAAACATCATCAACGGCGAAACAGTTTGAATCGTACCTGTGAGGGATTGAAACCGTATAAAGTATATTTCAGCTTGCGATAAAGCTCTTGGTTTGAATCGTACCTGTGAGGGATTGAAACGCCAACTTATAAATTCTTTCCTTAATTTCAAGTTGTTTGAATCGTACCTGTGAGGGATTGAAACAAAATTGGCTCAGCTACAAGGCCACACGGGATTAGCGAGTTTGAATCGAACCTGTGAGGGATTGAAACCCCCACAAAGGCTCAAAAGTAATGTCTATCCCATCACGTTTGAATCGAACCTGTGAGGGATTGAAACTTTCATAAGACACATCAGAACTACCGAAAACAACCTGTTTGAATCGAACCTGTGAGGGATTGAAACGCAAAAACGAATAATGATCATCACGAGATCAAGCAAGTGTTTGAATCGAACCTGTGAGGGATTGAAACGCGGATAAGGAGCAAAATCAATCGTCCCACCCCAAGCGTTTGAATCGAACCTGTGAGGGATTGAAACTTTGTTTTTACTTCACTTTAACCATCAGGCAAACCACGTTTGAAACGAACCTGTGAGGGATTGAAACCTTATTTATGGTTTTTTAAACCCAGCGAAATTAAAAAGTTTGAATCGTACCTGTGAGGGATCAAGATCAAATAGGGTAAAAAATAAAAAACTAAATATGGAAGAAAAGAGAATT
>JBCNVC010000114.1:0-3990 GCA_039630395.1 Candidatus Kryptonium sp.
GAGACTGATTTTAAATTCTGTAACTCACTATCTATCTTTTTAACTTTATATCCCACATGGTTCAGATGAGACTTATCACAAAGATGGTGATGATAAGCACTTTTCTTTCTTTATATCCCACATGGTTCAGATGAGACCGTATTCAAAATCAACCTGAGGCTGAATTTCTTTTCCCTTTATATCCCACATGGTTCAGATGAGACAATTGAGAATGCGATCAATAAACTTTGATTTTTCTGCTTTATATCCCACATGGTTCAGATGAGACTAAAGCGTATTTTAGTGCTTTCAATTAAAGGAGAAACTTTATATCCCACATGGTTCAGATGAGACTTGTGTCAAAACCTCAAGGTCAATTTCAATTTTCTTCTTTATATCCCACATGGTTCAGATGAGACTCTTTTTTATGGAAAGAGGAAGAACCTCAGGATTTACCTTTATATCCCACATGGTTCAGATGAGACAGCATGAAATTTTTACCTCCTTTTTAACTCATTTTTCTTTATATCCCACATGGTTCAGATGAGACGGATTTGTCTTAAGCAAAAAGATATTTTGCAATAACTCTTTATATCCCACATGGTTCAGATGAGACACACATACGGGCTTGTGTCAGATAACCTTCAAACATCTTTATATCCCACATGGTTCAGATGAGACCTGAAAACATGCGGTTATTTTTTAAATTTTTGCAACTTTATATCCCACATGGTTCAGATGAGACCTTTTGCGTTGCGGGTTGTGAAAAGCTTTTTAAAAACTTTATATCCCACATGGTTCAGATGAGACATTTGTAAGCCACTTCCAAAAAAAGCTTTCTTGTAGCTTTATATCCCACATGGTTCAGATGAGACAGAAATGAAGCTTGGGGTGTTAGCTGATATTCATTTCTTTATATCCCACATGGTTCAGATGAGACGAAAGGGACGCTTACGTAATGGAACTGCTAAACAAGCCTTTATATCCCACATGGTTCAGATGAGACTGTTTTAAATGCCCTTTTAAAGGAGGGTGAAATTTTCTTTATATCCCACATGGTTCAGATGAGACAACGTTAGCCTTAATAATTGCACTTCTTTTACTAGGCTTTATATCCCACATGGTTCAGATGAGACTTAAAGCCTGGCGGAAGAATGGCAATAGTATTACCACCTTTATATCTCACATGGTTCAGATGAGACCTTTCCCCGAACACATAATAAGCCCACCTTTTGTCAACTTTATATCCCACATGGTTCAGATGAGACATATTTTAGGTTCAACAGCTTTTATAATTTCTTTTTCTTTATATCCCACATGGTTCAGATGAGACATGATGCTCCTGAGTGTGCTGAATTTTTTGAAGATATCTTTATATCCCACATGGTTCAGATGAGACAGGAAAAAAATGTAGTGGTGGTTACATATTCAGGACTTTATATCCCACATGGTTCAGATGAGACAGGTTCTTCCTCTTTCCACAAAAAAGATGGAATAGACTTTATATCCCACATGGTTCAGATGAGACTTGCGGCGCGCTAAACACGACTCTTCTTACTTTGTACTTTATATCCCACATGGTTCAGATGAGACTTTTTAAAGACAAAGTCATTTCCTTTTGCGTAGAAACTTTATATCCCACATGGTTCAGATGAGACATTAAGGTTTTATCGGAGTTGAAAAAATTTAAGGATCTTTATATCCCACATGGTTCAGATGAGACGGTAAAAGTTTTACAAGATGACGGGCTCTATAAAGCTTTATATCCCACATGGTTCAGATGAGACTACTTTGGAAAGTTTTATCTCTAATGTGAAAAACCTTTATATCCCACATGGTTCAGATGAGACATATACCACTCCTTTAACAAAATACGCCCCGCATCACTTTATATCCCACATGGTTCAGATGAGACCTTACGTAAATCGGCACTTCAAAGTTAGTAAGCGACCTTTATATCCCACATGGTTCAGATGAGACTTGAATAGCGGTAAATTCGTCTAAGAACAGTAAGCCCTTTATATCCCACATGGTTCAGATGAGACAAAGTGCTTCCTATTACGACGTTTTGTTCAACCAACTTTATATCCCACATGGTTCAGATGAGACTTTCAGATTTATTTGAAACTCCTCTTCCGATATTAGCTTTATATCCCACATGGTTCAGATGAGACATTAAATAAAAAGCTAAGGAGGAAAAAATGATTCAACTTTATATCCCACATGGTTCAGATGAGACGCGTAGTAAAAAACGTGCTCGTCTTTGTTGCGAATAGACTTTATATCCCACATGGTTCAGATGAGACAGGTTTTACTATAGTTTTACAAAAAGTTTTTTTAAAGCTTTATATCCCACATGGTTCAGATGAGACTAATTAAATTGAAAGCCCTGTAAAATTGTTTTTCAACTTTATATCCCACATGGTTCAGATGAGACGAGTTTAATTGCAATGTGTTTAAGTATTTAACATATCTTTATATCCCACATGGTTCAGATGAGACCTTACGCACTTGCTGAAAGCACGGCTGCTGAGGTAACTTTATATCCCACATGGTTCAGATGAGACTTTGCAACAAATTCTTCATAAGGAATCCCACTTACACTTTATATCCCACATGGTTCAGATGAGACGTAGATCTTTTTTTGAAAATGGAAAATTTTTTTGTGCTTTATATCCCACATGGTTCAGATGAGACCGTTAACGACGTAAAAGTAGCCTCTTTTGTGTTGAACTTTATATCCCACATGGTTCAGATGAGACTAAGGCAAAAAGCGACGCTCCAGACGTCTTTAAACTCTTTATATCCCACATGGTTCAGATGAGACTGCAATTAAAATTGCCTTTTTGCGGTTAAACAATCAGCTTTATATCCCACATGGTTCAGATGAGACAGATATGTCGTGCTCGTGGTCGTAATTGTTTAGGTCCTTTATATCCCACATGGTTCAGATGAGACTTTTGACTTTTGAAGTTCCTCAAGACCCTCAAGATACTTTATATCCCACATGGTTCAGATGAGACTGCCTATAATTCCGTCTTCTTTTTCTTTGCGTCCTACTTTATATCCCACATGGTTCAGATGAGACAATACTTACCCTGCAATGGAAACCACTCCCCATACCAACTTTATATCCCACATGGTTCAGATGAGACTAAACATCATAATTTGTCAAGATATGACTATAAAACCTTTATATCCCACATGGTTCAGATGAGACAAGGTTACGTCCTCCGGTAGTTTTAACTTTTTCAAACTTTATATCCCACATGGTTCAGATGAGACAAGACGGCGACTTGAGAAGCTTAAGTAACCTTTACGCTTTATATCCCACATGGTTCAGATGAGACTACGGGGAGTATAACGTACTTCTGTTAAAAGTCAAGCTTTATATCCCACATGGTTCAGATGAGACGCTGAGTCTTTACGTAAGTGCTCAAAACTTTGTCAACTTTATATCCCACATGGTTCAGATGAGACTGCAACGGTTTTTAGCAAAAAGCCAAACGAAAACTACTTTATATCCCACATGGTTCAGATGAGACCGTCAAGAAAGAGACGAAGTAAAAAGGGCTTTCTTTCTTTATATCCCACATGGTTCAGATGAGACGCGTTGATTGCCGCCTTTTTGAAGTTTACAAGGTAACTTTATATCCCACATGGTTCAGATGAGACCAAGTAAAAACTTGAAACCCATTTTTGACTGGCTGACTTTATATCCCACATGGTTCAGATGAGACGAAAAGTACGTCTTCAAATACGATCCCCGAGATTTGCTTTATATCCCACATGGTTCAGATGAGACTTTTCTAATCGCGCAAGAAAGTTTTGAATTTTCTTCTTTATATCCCACATGGTTCAGATGAGACACATAGACCTGACTCGTATAGACCTAACGTCTCGTATCTTTATATCCCACATGGTTCAGATGAGACCCAATGATTAATTAGTCAAAAGGTTGTCTTGTTGGTAAGGTGAATGGCCTCATAAGCCCTGCAATGATAATTTTGA
>JBCNVC010000115.1:0-3877 GCA_039630395.1 Candidatus Kryptonium sp.
ATTTGAGTGTGTGAGTTAGTTTTATTGAAGTATTATTTTACCGTGGGTTTGAATCGAACCTGTGAGGGATTGAAACTCATAATAGCTGGGGAAAATTATTCTATGGTCATATGTTTGAATCGAACCTGTGAGGGATTGAAACTAATAGATATTTAGATATGGCATTTTAAATCACCTTTTGTTTGAATCGAACCTGTGAGGGATTGAAACATTCCGCAAGCAGGCACGAGCGACTCTACCAATTTGTTTGAATCGAACCTGTGAGGGATTGAAACAAAATATACATTCCTTTTATAAGAGGCACTTCTGTTTGAATCGAACCTGTGAGGGATTGAAACAGAATGATTTCCCCATTAAGGTGAAGGTAAAATATAGTGTTTGAATCGAACCTGTGAGGGATTGAAACAGCACGTTAAAGTTGTACCAGTTATAAAAAGAGTTTGAATCGAACCTGTGAGGGATTGAAACTGGTCTGAAATTTTTCAATTTCCTCAATAAATTCTCGGTTTGAATCGAACCTGTGAGGGATTGAAACCGTTAATTATATCAATGTTATTGTCCAAAATTTCCGTTTGAATCGAACCTGTGAGGGATTGAAACCTGATGAGCACGGAAGAAAAGTTTACTTCCGTGTGCCCAGGTTTGAATCGAACCTGTGAGGGATTGAAACATTTCTTCAAACACTTCTTTCTCAATATCAATCACAGTGTTTGAATCGAACCTGTGAGGGATTGAAACGAAATTGGATTGTTTAAAATGTCTGAAGTGCAATTGGTTTGAATCGAACCTGTGAGGGATTGAAACCAATTACATTTTTCACTTTTTCTATCACCTCAATTGCGTTTGAATCGAACCTGTGAGGGATTGAAACGTATAACGCGTCATTTGATACTTCGTTTTTGATTGCATGTTTGAATCGAACCTGTGAGGGATTGAAACACTTTTTCAGGCGTTTTATTCTCAAGAACTTTAGAAAAGTTTGAATCGAACCTGTGAGGGATTGAAACATTTTTCTAATTTCTACCTGCCCCTTTCTAATTATTGTTTGAATCGAACCTGTGAGGGATTGAAACACAAAATCCCCCATCACTAACAAAAATCTTTGTTTTGGTTTGAATCGAACCTGTGAGGGATTGAAACATTCCTCTTTCTCTCATCAGAGCGTGTGCTTCCTCGTGTTTGAATCGAACCTGTGAGGGATTGAAACGGTAAAATTTGATTCTCTTGTGTATTTCCGCACCTTCAGTTTGAATCGAACCTGTGAGGGATTGAAACGATATTCTTTTAGCTGTAATTCCCTATCCCGCGGAAGTTTGAATCGAACCTGTGAGGGATTGAAACGGTTGATATTAATCTTGCACCAAATTTTTGACCCAGTTTGAATCGAACCTGTGAGGGATTGAAACGAAACTGAACGGATTCTCAATCCTGTTTTGCGATATAGTTTGAATCGAACCTGTGAGGGATTGAAACTATTTCCCGTTTTGCACTAATACCTTTGAATAAGAGTTTGAATCGAACCTGTGAGGGATTGAAACCTCGCTAACCCCCAGGCGTCCCTGGGGACTTTCGAACTGTTTGAATCGAACCTGTGAGGGATTGAAACTATACATACACGATATTATTGTTATGAAAAATGTTAAGGTTTGAATCGAACCTGTGAGGGATTGAAACTGTTTCGCTTTTCAGTTAAACCGCGCGGTTAATCAGTTTGAATCGAACCTGTGAGGGATTGAAACGGAAACTTACCCAAAGCAGGGAGCATCAATAATTGTTTGAATCGAACCTGTGAGGGATTGAAACCAACATTATCACGAATCAAGCGCAAATATGGATAATACACGTTTGAATCGAACCTGTGAGGGATTGAAACTCTGGAAGATTTCCTGAAAATGGCAAAGCAACATATCTGTTTGAATCGAACCTGTGAGGGATTGAAACAACATTTCTCGTTCAATATCAATTATTTTGTTTTCTACTGGTTTGAATCGAACCTGTGAGGGATTGAAACCACTCACTATTGCCATTATCATAACTCCTGTATATTTTGTTTGAATCGAACCTGTGAGGGATTGAAACAAGAAAAATCGTTTTTTGTTACTCTCGTAATAATCCGTTTGAATCGAACCTGTGAGGGATTGAAACTATATCAAATGGCTTACAAGCGTGCATTCGTTAAGGGAGTTTGAATCGAACCTGTGAGGGATTGAAACTTTTTTTGACCAACTATCATAAATTTTTGCATTTTGGTTTGAATCGAACCTGTGAGGGATTGAAACGTTTCTTAAACTGATGGAATTGATCGGGCGTAAAGATAGTTTGAATCGAACCTGTGAGGGATTGAAACACAATAACATACAAACCATTTTTAATAACGTAATAGTTTGAATCGAACCTGTGAGGGATTGAAACGCCACTTAATAACGCTATTACAAAAACATTGGTATACTGTTTGAATCGAACCTGTGAGGGATTGAAACTGATTGTTGCAATCTTGATTGCTTTGCTTGTTTTGCTGTTTGAATCGAACCTGTGAGGGATTGAAACAAAAATTTGTTGTTTATTTTTAGTTTCAAATAAGGGAGTTTGAATCGAACCTGTGAGGGATTGAAACATATCAATTAATTCTACAAAATACTCACCACACCATTCGTTTGAATCGAACCTGTGAGGGATTGAAACTTCCAAATCGCTACCGCCAAGTCCATCTCATCTTCTAGTTTGAATCGTACCTGTGAGGGATTGAAACTTCCGCCATCTGGATGCTTAAAATTACGTTCCAGATGGGTTTGAATCGTACCTGTGAGGGATTGAAACTTTCAGGTCATACAAAATAACACAGTCGGAAATATCAGTTTGAATCGTACCTGTGAGGGATTGAAACGGGGCTACCATATAATCGCCCACTACGCTTGAACACGTTTGAATCGAACCTGTGAGGGATTGAAACAAAAGGTGAATGATTTCCGAACATTTTTCAGTAATTAGTTTGAATCGAACCTGTGAGGGATTGAAACATCATCTCCCCCTCCCCCAGGGGTATCGTTGTTGTCAATTGGTTTGAATCGAACCTGTGAGGGATTGAAACCAACGATTCAGTTAAATAAATCCACCATTCAGGGTTTGAATCGAACCTGTGAGGGATTGAAACCACTTTTTTGCATTCAACTTTTTTAATTTTATTTTTCAGTTTGAATCGAACCTGTGAGGGATTGAAACACTATTTTGCGATTATACCAAGTATAGAAAGACGCTGTTTGAATCGAACCTGTGAGGGATTGAAACCTCCATTGCGCGTACCAGAACTGTTGCGCAATAAAGTAGTTTGAATCGAACCTGTGAGGGATTGAAACCAGATTTCATCGTTGCGAACAAGTTAAATGTTCAAAGTTTGAATCGAACCCGTGAGGGATTGAAACTCATTGATTTTATTAAATAGCATAGGGTTTACAACGTGTTTGAATCGAACCTGTGAGGGATTGAAACTCCAACTCAGGGAAAACAACGTATCCCTGCCTGTTTGGTTTGAATCGAACCTGTGAGGGATTGAAACAACTATTGCCCCATTGTTTTTCCGCAGAACTAAAAGTTTGAATCGAACCTGTGAGGGATTGAAACTATTTGTAATTTGCCATAATAACTCCTAATTTGTTTTTGTGTTTGAATCGAACCTGTGAGGGATTGAAACTTGTTTTTAATTAAAAAAAGGATTAAGATAAGAAGTTTGAATCGAACCTGTGAGGGATTGAAACTCAATCACAATGTATATACCATTTTTCAGGACAAAGTTTGAATCGTACCTGTGAGGGATTGAAACTAAGCACGCGGCGCACCAGCGCAGGCAAAAGAAAAAGTTTGAATCGAACCTGTGAGGGAT
>JBCNVC010000116.1:0-3764 GCA_039630395.1 Candidatus Kryptonium sp.
ATTAGAGCAATAAGTTCTGGATCGTATTTAAAGATGAACATGCCTCCTCCTTTATATCCCACATGGTTCAGATGAGACCGAGACTATCTAGCCTTGAATCTAGATCTGACCAAATCTTTATATCCCACATGGTTCAGATGAGACTGACTTAGCGGAAAAATAACGCACTGCGACAGTGCACTTTATATCCCACATGGTTCAGATGAGACTATATTTCCAAATATCTGAGCCAAAGTCCACTCTATGCTTTATATCCCACATGGTTCAGATGAGACTCGTTTAATGAGGAAAACGAATTGGAGATTTTTTACAAACTTTATATCCCACATGGTTCAGATGAGACAAAACCATTTATCTCCTGGAGTGCACCGTTTCTACTCTTTATATCCCACATGGTTCAGATGAGACTCAGAAGACGCCAAGCAGAAAAGAATTTATTTCTTGCTTTATATCCCACATGGTTCAGATGAGACTCAATATTATACCTATATTAAGCCTACCGCACCCCTTGCTTTATATCCCACATGGTTCAGATGAGACTTGCCCTTTCTCCTTCTCTGACTGATATTCCCAATGCTCTTTATATCCCACATGGTTCAGATGAGACAAGGCTACTTCCCCTAAAGTAAGTTTTTTGTATACGCTTTATATCCCACATAGTTCAGATGAGACACCCTTCCCCTCTAAGGATACCTTCAATTTCTTTGACTTTATATCCCACATGGTTCAGATGAGACCACCTTCTCAATCTCTTGTTTGTGATCTAAAAGTACCTTTATATCCCACATGGTTCAGATGAGACCTTTACAAAGGGATGCAAGTAAGAAATTGAATTTTACTTTATATCCCACATGGTTCAGATGAGACCTAAATTTGTGGATTTTTTGGAGAGGGGCAGGTCTTCTTTATATCCCACATGGTTCAGATGAGACAAGAAAACTCAGAGCAGAGTCAGTCATCCAACTTTATCCTTTATATCCCACATGGTTCAGATGAGACTCAGTCCCATCAAAATGCAAAAAAATGCCTTTTGTTCTTTATATCCCACATGGTTCAGATGAGACATTTTACTTTTAGTAAAATTTAGCAAAATTTTTCTTCTTTATATCCCACATGGTTCAGATGAGACGAATGAATCTTTTTGGCAGGTTGCAAAACAATTTATCTTTATATCCCACATGGTTCAGATGAGACCTGGAGATAAGAGCTCTTCTACTTCTTGAATTTCATCTTTATATCCCACATGGTTCAGATGAGACCTCTCTTTTTTTTCTTCTTTTCAATGGATTTCAACTCTTTATATCCCACATGGTTCAGATGAGACACCGCATCACTTTCTCAAACTAAACTACAAAAGAGACTTTATATCCCACATGGTTCAGATGAGACCAAAAATAAGAATTTTTGCTATTTTTAACAAAAAAAGCTTTATATCCCACATGGTTCAGATGAGACCATGCTCATGCTTGTGTTTTCAACTTTTGTGGCATACTTTATATCCCACATGGTTCAGATGAGACCTGCGCTGGAAAGTGGAAAGAGATGGAAAAAAGAAAACTCCTTTATATCCCACATGGTTCAGATGAGACTCTTTCTTTATTAAAAGACTTTATATTTTTACATCCAAACTTTATATCCCACATGGTTCAGATGAGACAAGCGAGGCCCTCTATAACCCTCATGGAACAGGAATTCTTTATATCCCACATGGTTCAGATGAGACTAACCTACCGCCCAGCTTTTTCCACCTGCATAACGCACTTTATATCCCACATGGTTCAGATGAGACAAGGGTATGTTCCATTAGTGTAGCAAGCCATATCTTCTTTATATCCCACATGGTTCAGATGAGACCAAACCTATTTTTGACGCCCTCGTTCCTCCTTCCAGGCTTTATATCCCACATGGTTCAGATGAGACTTTTTAAAAAATGAAAGTTTTAGGGATATTTTAAAAGCTTTATATCCCACATGGTTCAGATGAGACGTTCTATTCCATAGAGATCCCCCTCAAATGAAAGTGCTTTATATCCCACATGGTTCAGATGAGACCTTGTTGCCACGGGAGCGGGAATACACCCACCCCCCTTTATATCCCACATGGTTCAGATGAGACTTCTTTCATGTCAAAAGGTTATTGCAAACACCTAACTTTATATCCCACATGGTTCAGATGAGACTTGGATATTGTTGAAAGTATGATGGATTTATTCCTCTTTATATCCCACATGGTTCAGATGAGACTTCCTCACAAAGGAGAATAGAATTTAGGTTGTGGGGCTTTATATCCCACATGGTTCAGATGAGACTATTACAAACAGCGTGATTACGGGTTTGAGAAACAGCTTTATATCCCACATGGTTCAGATGAGACCATAGGGGACCAATCGAGTTCCTCGATTCGTCCCCTCTTTATATCCCACATGGTTCAGATGAGACGAGAAGGTTACTCTTTTTGGCTTGAGATTGTGATCCTGCTTTATATCCCACATGGTTCAGATGAGACGAGGAGCTGGATTGGTTCCCTCCACCGATGCCATCTAGCCTTTATATCCCACATGGTTCAGATGAGACACAAAAAAGGCATTACCTGTGGGGCTTGCTACCCACCTTTATATCCCACATGGTTCAGATGAGACCAACATTGAATATCGCCATCTAAAAGCTCTTTTTAACCTTTATATCCCACATGGTTCAGATGAGACCATTTCCACTTTGTTGTAAACCATTTCCCCATGTATCTTTATATCCCACATGGTTCAGATGAGACTCCCAGTTTGCATTAGAACTATAAATACCAACTTGACTTTATATCCCACATGGTTCAGATGAGACTGGACTACCTGCTTTAGGAACTGCAAACTTAACTTGTCTTTATATCCCACATGGTTCAGATGAGACGAAATTTCCTCGAATTTTTGTTGAGAAGGATTTCTCCTTTATATCCCACATGGTTCAGATGAGACTAGCTGTTTTGATAAGAAAAATCAAGTCAGAATAACCTTTATATCCCACATGGTTCAGATGAGACTTTGCCATCTACTGTGATCTCACATAAATTTGATTGTACTTTATATCCCACATGGTTCAGATGAGACCTCCCATGGAAACAAGGTTACCTCTTGACAATTTTCCTTTATATCCCACATGGTTCAGATGAGACAGAGATTGATGATGTGGAAGTTTTTAGCCCAGCACCCTTTATATCCCACATGGTTCAGATGAGACCTAAAAGATGGAAAAATTGCTTGAGCAAATAAGAAAACTTTATATCCCACATGGTTCAGATGAGACAGTATTATCTTTAGCTTTAAAGTTGTATAAGTCTAACTTTATATCCCACATGGTTCAGATGAGACTTTTTCTTTATGTAGAATTTCTACGAGTTGATATTTACTCTTTATATCCCACATGGTTCAGATGAGACTTGAGTGTCCCACCACTAGGCAGGACACTCAAAATCCTTTATATCCCACATGGTTCAGATGAGACAGTTTACAAAATCAAGAAAAACGGAATCTCTTTGGACTTTATATCCCACATGGTTCAGATGAGACCTCTCTTCTTTCTCTTCTTTCAAATGGATTTCAACTCTTTATATCCCACATGGTTCAGATGAGACAATCTCTCCTACCTTCTATATCTCTCCTGTTTTCTCCTTTATATCCCACATGGTTCAGATGAGACCCCCAATGATTAATTAGTCAAAAGGTTGTCTTGTTGGTAAGGTGAATGGCCTCATAAGCCCTGCAATGATAATTTTGA